>JALOMN010000018.1 GCA_025455445.1 Cyclobacteriaceae bacterium | reverse complement strand
CGTGGCTCAATTCTTTGTATACAAATACAGCAATCCAATTAGTACATCAGTCAAGCGCCATTATTGCGGGCACGTTAGAATATGCAGACCTTCTGCAGGAAGGTAAATTATATATCTATGTAGATAGATTTAAACTACATATCATTTCAATAAATAAGGGCAAACTTATTTACTATAATCAATTTGCCATTAAGCAGTTTACTGACTATGTAAAATACATTATGCTTGTGCTCAAAGGCCTGAACATGGATCAGCAAACCAGTGAAATTGTATTATGGGGTTACATCGGAAAGAAATCACCGCATTATCAGGAATTTGTTAAGTACATCAGGAATATTTCATTTGGTACCAGGCCCTCATTTTTAAAATTTGGATACATCTTTGATGAGATGCAAGACCATCATTTTTATGATCTATTTTCAATGTACTTACTGCACTAAAATTCTCATTATATGAAGCGTATTGCATTGTTTCCTGGTTCTTTTGACCCTTTCACCAAAGGACATGAAGACATTGTATTGCGTGGATTGTCCTTATTTGATGAGATAATTATTTCAATAGGATATAACAGTGGTAAAACACAACGCTACTTCGCAATTGACCTAATGGTTGATAAAATAAAAGAGACATTCAAAAATCATCCTGGCATTTCCGTGCAGACTTATGCGGAACTTACTGCGGAATTTGCCAGAAAAAATAATGCACGCTTTTTACTTCGAGGACTTAGAAATACTACGGATTTTGAATATGAAAATAGTATTGCCCAATTAAACAGGCAATTAAATGAAGAACTGGAATCTGTTTTTTTAATTACCTCCCCTGCTTTCGCATCTATCAGCTCATCCATAATACGTGAGGTGCACAAATACAACGGTGATGTCTCTGCCTTTATACCTTATAAATTATAATTTTAATTAGCAGCCTCTTTCGTCTTATAATATTCCTCGAATACAAAACCGATAGAATGATATGAGTTTTCTAAGGCATGGTAAACCTCCTTCTGAGTCATCCAACGCAAGTCTTCAATATCTTCTTCAATGCTCGGCTTAATTCGCGAGTCATCCAGTAATTCCATTTCATACCACTTTGTGCGTTTAAGCATATTATTCCTATTCATGGTATAGGTATGCCAGGTGGTACAGATTTTTTTAATAAGCTTTACCTTAATATTACATTCCTCTTCAACTTCCCTCAGCGCGGTTTGCTTATACTTTTCGCCACTTTCCTTTTTTCCTTTAGGTAAATCCCATCGCTTCATCCTGTAAATCATCAGAAACTTATCCTTCTTTTTAATTAAACCACCTGCCGCATTAATCACCTTATACTTTTTCTTTAAGAAAAGCTTAATCTCATCGTAATTATTAACTGAAACAAATAATGACAACAATCGCGTTGGTGTCTTAGTGTTGATAAGATCGAGTAAAAGGTCCATATCTGTTACGGACACATTTTTTATCCAAACATGATGGATTAATTTGGCTTTGGTAATTTCCTCAGCAGTTGCATCAATACCATGATTTACATCTCCTTCGGCCGGCATAGCATCTTTTGGCATGATGCGCACCGGAATATCGTTTACGAAGAGGTTCATTATTTTAGTTTAGAGTGCAATGACTATGCAAAAACATAAATAATTCCCAATGAATCAACCCTTATTTTAAATACTGCAATGAAATTTACTGGTGATTTTGATTTAATGCCCCCTTTTGTAGAACGGTTCGTTCGTTTTACCTTGCATCTATGAGTAATGTAAATATTTTTGAAGAAACAGCCATGCCGGTTGCTTCAAAACTCCTCCAAATTGAGGCTATTAAACTTAACTACAAGAATCCTTTTACATGGAGTTCAGGATGGAAATCACCCGTGTATTGTGATAACAGATTGGCACTTTCATATCCGGATATTCGAAATTATATAAAGGAAAAACTTGCAAAGGTTGTATCTACTCACTTTCCGGAAGCCGAATGTATTGCAGGAGTTGCCACTGCCGGCATTCCTCAGGGCGTGCTTGTTGCCGATCAATTAAATCTTCCCTTCATTTATGTAAGGCCCAAACCAAAAGAACATGGCATGGGTAACCTTATTGAAGGCAAAGTTCAAAAAGGTCAAAAAGTAGTCCTCATCGAGGACCTAATTTCAACCGGAGGAAGTTCACTTAAAGCAGCTCAGGCAGCAGAAGAAGCTGGCTTCAAGGTTATTGGCATGGTTGCAATATTTACCTATGGCTTTGAAGTTGCTCAAGAGAATTTCAATCAGGCAAAAATTCCGCTAACGTGTTTAAGTGATTTTAATCATTTACTAAAGCAGGCTGTAGAAAGTAAATATCTTGGGGAAGACCAATTGAATTATGTTCAATCCTGGCGATTGGATCCTGCTAATTGGAAATAAGAATCCTTCAGTTTAAATCTTTTATAATGACAACTCGCCAATACACTTTTCTAAACTCGATAGTTGCTGCCATGGCTGGTTTTCTTTTCGGCTTTGATACAGTAGTAATATCGGGTGCGAATTTACCCATCAAACAATTATGGAATACTACACCCTTTTTCCATGGATTTTTTATCATGTCTATGGCATTATGGGGCACTGTTATCGGTGCATTATTTGGCGGCATTCCAACCGAAAAGTATGGGAGAAAAAAAGTATTATTCTGGATTGGAGTACTGTATACTGTCAGCGCATTAGGTTCAGCACTAGCTACTGATCCCTATTCGTTTTCATTCTTTCGTTTTATTGGCGGAGTAGGTGTAGGTATCTCTTCCGTTGTAGCACCTACCTATATCGCTGAAATTTCCACCTCATCCATTCGGGGTAGATTAGTAGCGATGTATCAGTTTAATATAGTGTTTGGAATTTTGATTGCCTTTTTGTCAAACTATTTTTTACTCGGGTTTGATGGCAACAACGACTGGCGCTGGATGTTAGGGATAGAAGCCATACCCGCTATTATTTATACACTTATGGTACTTCGCGTTCCTGAAAGTCCGAGATGGTTATTAACAAATCGCAATAACGCTAGTGCCGCTAAGAAAGTATTGACCGACTTGGGTATAGAGAATCCAGAGGAAGAAGTTCGTTCCATTTTAGAAGCCAGCAAAGACACTACCAAAGTAACTACCTGGGATTTCTTTTCTAATCGTAAGCTATTCAAACCCATATTACTTGCCTTTTTTATCGCCTCTTTCAATCAGTTATCAGGAATCAATTTTATATTATACTATGCACCTGAAATACTTGAGCGTGCAGGTTTGGCAGCTAAAGAATCATTGTTTAATTCAATTGCCATTGGTGGAATGAATCTAATCTTCACTTTTGTGGGATTGTACTTAATCGATAGAACCGGAAGAAAAAATTTACTTTTGATGGGATCCATCGGCTATATAATAAGTCTATCAATGGTTTCCTATGCATTTTATTTTACATCGGGTCCTGTTTTCCTGATGTCATTCCTGCTTCTATTTATTGCCGCCCATGCAATGGGTCAGGGAGCTGTAATATGGGTATTTATCTCGGAAATTTTTCCAAATAAATCGCGTGCTCTTGGTCAATCATTTGGTGCGAGTGTGCATTGGATTTTTGCTGCCCTGATTACTTTAATTACTCCAATTTTCCTAGATGAAAAAAATGGTCTCTTACGCGATGACCCCTGGATAATATTTGCATTTTTCGCAGGCATGATGACTCTGCAACTTGTATGGGTATTAACTAAGTTTCCTGAGACAAAGGGAGTTTCTCTTGAGGACATTCAAAAGCAATTAGGAATAAACTAACCTAAAAAAATAACCCGGGTGAAGGCCCGGGTTATTTTTTATTATTAAAGAAAAAATTAGTTATTGCCCATCTTATCCATTTCGGCTTCAAATGTCTTCTTGAACTTTTCGTAGTCATAATCAATTTTCAAACGATCATCGGTTGAAAGTCTTTCATTGTACTTTGATACCAATTCATCTGCTGAAAGTTCAATAGCAACATATGTCTTATATGTATTCTGACCTGTCTTAACAAGTTTTTCGCAAATTGTACGAACACCTGAAAGGGTTTGGTTCACTACCTCTCTATTAAGAGACTCAAAGCGTTCTTCTACTTCTTCACGATTGTTCATTTCACGTGAATTAACATAGTTGTCAGTAACGGTTTTCACGGTTGTGTTGATGGCCTGTGCTAATTCATTGCGAGCGTTGGTGAGTGCCTTTTTCTTGGAAGTAACCTGATCCTGGCTTTCACCAATAGAATTTGCTCTGAAATATTTATTGGTAGTGAAATAATCCGGACCAGAGCATGGCACAGATACTTCCTTTTCTCCTGCTGGTATTTTTTGCTTTCCTTTACAACCAACAACCAATGCGGCTGCGACTAAAAGTATTAGTGAGAAATAATTGAACTTTTTCATATTGAGTTGAAATTTGGTTTTTAACTAGATTAACAATTTATAGGCCACTTTTTAATATTTAAAAATACGCTCATTTTACAATGAAATTAGCACAAAAAAGGTGAATTATTGTAAAATCGCATTAAGTAATTCAGGTAGTTTTTCTTTTTCCAACGTTTCAAGCGATTTATTATAAGCTTCCTGACTTGATCTTTCGAAATCCAAACTGAAACCTTTCACACGGTCTAATGTAGTTGTATATATTTCCTTATTGTCTCTGGAAGACGCCACTCTGATTACTGCGGTTACATAAGTAATATAAATACTGCCTGAAACAGCACCCTTTTCAGAATCAGCACGCACATCCATATAAAGTTCAGCCTTGTTTTTATCATCTGTAAATTCAAACCCTGTATTGGCGAGGTAATTCTTGATGCGGTTTGCCAATTGTTGATTTGATTTCTCCAATCCAAAACTTTTTTCACTGGAAGAAATGTATACGAGCGGCCTTTGCACTTTTAATAAGATAGAGGCCTTAGGTACCACCATTTTACCAGCAATGAGGGGATAAATATCGGAAGTTGCATTACCAGCAAAACTCATCATATCTACTTTTACCGCCACTGTCTGTTCTAAATCACGTGAACTTATTTTGGTTAACAAAATTTTTGCTGTGCCTTGCATGTCAGTCTTATAACTGGGAAACACATCTCCTGCGCCTTTTTCAAAATATGCCTGAAGTGGGAGATCATTGATAGTTTTTTGCGCTCCTTTAAAGGAAGCTTGCGCAATAACAGAAAGTTCGTTCTGAGCTAACCTTCTATTTAAAACTACTTCTTTAGGCTGGACAGCTAACTCGATTTGATCCAGCAATAATTGCATACTGGCAATAATCTCGTTGGTTAATAAAATCTCTTTGCCTTCAAACTCAAGGCGAATGGGTTCATCCAGATATTTTTCAATTGCACGAAACCCCTGGTAGTAAAATCCAAGCGCTGTAACAGGTTCAGAATTTCGCTCTGATTGCTTGGCCTTCGTGAAAAAGTCAAGGCCTAATGAAACTGCATTTCGCTTCTTTTCTTCTTTGATTTCCTTATACCGCTGTTTCGATAATCGATAATATACCCAATAGTTTCGCTCATCTTCCCAAGCTTCCACTTGTTCAAATTCTTCAATTTCATCCGCAATTGTAGTTTGAATTATCTGTTCATATCGCTCCTGAAATTCCTTATTTATATCGATCTGGCTAAGCACAGAGGTGGAAGCTATATTCACTTTAACTTCTGATACAAGATCCTCAAGTGCACTCTTTTTTGCAGTTTGAATGTAGTTATTTAACCCATCTTTTACGCTATGGCCAATTCCGATATAATAACCACTTTGCACAGGTTTAGCTGATAACCATGCGGGTCTTTCCTTGGTGTTCTTCGCTTGTGAAGAAGATTTATTGGTGGAAGGGCTGCAAGCCCCTACTATTAAACATACAATTATTAGTAAAACTCGTGTCACAAAATATAGCTTAAATTTAACGTTTTAACGAATATACCATATCTATGCCAAATTGGGTAAAATTTACTTGGCATAAGGTCATCTTTAAAATCCAAAATTAGAAAAGAGGCACTTTTTATTAACTTTACTTGTTGCAAAATAATAAAAGAGAAACTTATGAAGATGTTATCATTTGTTTTAGTGTTTAGCGTGTTGGCATGGTCATGTCAGGAGAATGCAAATACAAACGAATTTACAGGTAACGAAGTTACTTATGATTTACAACCTGCTTCTCAGTATGACATTTCCGGATATGTTACAATGAAAGAAAAAAGAGACGGGACTACGCAGGTCATTGTGAATCTTACAGGAACTTCCGGTAACGGAAACCTCCCTGTTCATTTACATCTTGGTGACATTACCGCAGCGGATGCTGATGTGGCTGCATTATTAAGTCCGGTTAATGCTCAAACAGGAAAAAGTGAAACCGTATTAAGCCAATTGGCCAACGAAACTTCCATCACCTATGCAGAACTTATAAACCTGGATGCCTGCATCAAAATACACTTATCTGATGTGGGGCCAGAAAGAGATATTATATTATCCGGTGGAAACATTGGTGCTTCTGTTTCAAGAAGTATTGAAAATGGCAGGATTGGATTCCAACCTTGTAAAAGTGAGTAAATGTTAGACTAAAAGAATAAAAAAACCCGGTATACCCGGGTTTTTTAATTTCCTATAATTTGAAACTTATCACTCTCCCCCGCCAACTTCCACTTTATATGAAGTGAGCATGGCACCGAGATATTCTCTATTCATTCGGGCAATGTTGGTAATCTTAATTCCTTTAGGGCATTCAGCTTCGCAGGCATAGGTATTTGTACAGGCTCCAAATCCTTCGGCATCCATTTGAGCTACCATTTTTTCCACACGCTGCTTAGCTTCTACTTTTCCCTGAGGCAATAAAGCAAATTGAGAAACTTTTGCTCCTACAAAAAGCATAGCCGATGCATTCTTACAAGCAGCCACGCATGCTCCGCAGCCGATACAGGTCGCTGCATCAAATGCCTCGTCTGCAATCATCTTTGGTATTGGAATGGCATTACCGTCAGGCACACCTCCAGTGTTTACGTTTACATAACCGCCAGCCTGTTGAATACGATCAAATGCCGAACGATCCACAACCAAATCTTTAATAACAGGGAACGCTTTTGCACGCCATGGCTCTATCGTGATGGTTTCACCATCGCTGAAAGAACGCATGTGAAGCTGGCATGTGGTAGTTTGTAATGGTCCATGAGGATGACCATTAATGTATAAGCTGCACATTCCACAAATACCTTCACGGCAATCATGATCAAAAGAAATTGGTTCTTCTTTCTTTTTGATCAACTCAGTATTTAAAACATCCAGCATTTCAAGAAATGACATATCGGGTGAAA
Organism: Cyclobacteriaceae bacterium; assembly: GCA_025455445.1. Classification (GTDB taxonomy): domain Bacteria; phylum Bacteroidota; class Bacteroidia; order Cytophagales; family Cyclobacteriaceae; genus ELB16-189. The sequence goes on along the minus strand of JALOMN010000018.1, from coordinate 4,775 downwards.
CATGTGAATGTTCATATGTTTTAAATTCACCCTTGCTTTTGCTGTCTTTTTGTCTCCAGACTTTTAACGTAATCTTCATAATTATTTATAGCTACGTTGAGTAAGTTTTACATTTTCGAATTTAAGGTCTTCTTTATGCAATGCCGCGGCTTGATTGTCGCCTGTATATTGCCAGGCAGAAACGTATGCATAATCATCATCCTTGCGCATAGCCTCTCCTTCGGGTGTTTGCGATTCTTCCCGGAAGTGGCCTCCACACGACTCGGTGCGATTTAAGGCATCATCAACCATTAATTCACCTAACTCTAAAAAGTCAGCTACCCTACCTGCCTTTTCAAGTTCCTGATTAAGCTCTGATGTTCCTCCTAAAACATTAACATTAGTCCAGAACTCAGCCCGCAAATCCTGAATTATTTTTTTTGCCTTTTTTAATCCCTCTTCACTGCGAGCCATACCACAATAATCCCACATGGTTAAGCCAAGTTGTCTATGAAACTCATCCACCGTTTTATTTCCTTTGATGCTGATGAGTTTATTTACCCGTTGTTGAACTGCTTCAATTGCTTCTTTAAAAGCCGGGTGGTCCGTTCCAACTTTATCATTCCAACCAATTGTTGCCAGATAATCACCTATTGTGTATGGAATTACAAAATAACCATCAGCCAAACCTTGCATGAGTGCAGAAGCTCCCAAACGGTTAGCGCCATGATCTGAAAAATTTGCTTCACCCAAAGCATATAATCCGGGCACCGTGGTCATAAGATTATAATCTACCCACAATCCACCCATCGTATAATGTACGGCAGGATATATCATCATAGGTCCTTTGTAAGGATTTTCTCCTGTTATCTGATGATACATATCAAACAAGTTTCCGTACTTGGCTCGTATTACATCTTCCCCATCTCGTTTTATAGCATCAGTAAAATCTAAAAATACTGCCAGTCCGGAACCAACTCCTCTACCTTCATCACACACTTGTTTTGCATTGCGCGAAGCAACATCACGAGGCACGAGGTTACCGAAAGAAGGATATTTTCTTTCGAGAAAGTAGTCTCTTTCTGCCTCATGAAGATTAACTGCATCCTTTGATTTTAGTCCGGGCATTGCCTTTTTAGGCACCCACACCCGACCATCATTTCGAAGTGACTCAGACATTAGCGTAAGCTTGGACTGGTGATCACCAGAAACGGGAATGCAAGTAGGGTGTATTTGAGTAAAACAAGGGTTTGCAAATAATGCACCTTTCTTATAAGCTCTCCACGCTGCCGTTACATTAGATCCCTTAGCATTGGTAGAAAGATAGAACACATTTCCATATCCACCGGTGCAAAGCAACACTGCATGCGCACTGTGAGATTCTATTTTGCCGGTTATTAAGTCGCGCGTAATTATTCCCCTGGCTTTGCCGTCAACAACTACTAAATCCAGCATCTCAGTGCGATTGTACATTTTGACTTTGCCATTGGCAATTTGTCGGTTCAGAGCACTGTAGGCACCTAATAGTAATTGCTGCCCGGTTTGACCGCGCGCATAAAAAGTACGAGAAACCTGTGCTCCACCAAATGAACGGTTAGCCAGTAAACCACCATATTCGCGTGCGAACGGAACTCCTTGCGCTACGCATTGATCAATAATATTTACACTTACTTCTGCAAGGCGGTACACATTTCCTTCGCGTGCGCGATAATCGCCACCCTTGATTGTGTCATAAAATAATCTTTGAATACTGTCACCATCATTCTGATAATTCTTGGCAGCATTGATACCACCCTGAGCTGCAATACTATGTGCCCTGCGAGGGCTGTCTTGAAAACAAAATGCTTTTACATTATAACCCATTTCACCCAAAGACGCTGCAGCCGATGCACCCGCCAAGCCAGTTCCAACCACAATAACTTCATATTTTCTTTTATTAGCTGGGTTTACCAGCTTCATGTTGAACTTATGTTTAGTCCATTTTTCGGCTAAAGGTCCTTCCGGAATTTTAGATTCAAGCTTCATGATTTATGATTAAGATTTTAAAGTACTTATGAAAAAAAGAACATTTTTACAGGAATGTATGCAAACAATGCAGGGACGATCACCGCATATGCCTTTCCTATAAAACTAATAACAGGATTATACTTCATGTGGTTTAAACCAAGTGTCTGAAAAGCACTGGTAAACCCATGCCAAAGATGAAAAGCAAGACCTATCATACACACGGTATAAATCGCTACATACCACCACTGACTGAAAATAAAAGCAACCTCAGTGTATAAATCTTTTATCTCGGTGCCGTCATATACCTGCATAGGTAATGTGCCGAAATGTGCTTTGTAATAGAAGTTTTGAATGTGAATCACGATGAATATCAAAATCAGGAAACCCAGAAATGCCATGTTGCGTGAAGCCCACGTGGACTTCTTATTAGTTATTGCATATCCCTTCGCTCCACGTGATTCGCGATTTTTAATGGTTAGCATTATTGCCCATATTATATGAACAAGTATTAATGCGAAGTTTCCTTTCGACACGAATTGAATAAGTGGGTTTGTGCCCATAAACTCCGCATAGATGTTGAATGATTTGCCACCATCGCCTTTTAAAAGTTGAAGATTACCCGCGAGGTGAACTGTAAGAAAAAGGATTAGAAAAATCCCGGTAAGTGACATCAACAATTTTTTACCGAGCGAACTTGAAAAGAGATCTAAAAACCATTTCATAGTATAATATTGAGCTGTATTTATTGAATTAACCAAAAATACTTCTGATAGTTATACTAAACAATGTTAGAAACTATTTTAAGTGATTCTAAATAGAGAATGCGGATTTTAAATAGCTTGCTTGTGTAAGGCTGCGTAAATCATAACAATGATAAAAATGGCAACAAGTGCAACCAAAAGAAACCACTCTCTCTTCACGAAATCAACGACTATATTTACTAGCTTTTTCATATTAACTTTTAGGATAATCATAATAGCAAATGAATAGCCGATTTTATAAAATATTGAATTTCAAATACTTATTATTTAGTCATGTCGCTGAAATTCTTCATAATGAAACTTATTCCCAATATGGAATAAATCACAGTAGCCAGTTAGCCTAATTCCAGATTACACATGTATTTAATTTTCGATACCGAAACCACAGGCATACCCAGAAATAAAAATGCGCCCTTTTCTGACCTTGAAAACTGGCCCAGATTAGTTCAAATCGCATGGCAATTGCACGATAGCAAAGGCAAACTTTTATCGCAGCACAATTACATCGTAAAGCCAGTTGGTTTTGACATCCCATTTAAAGCAGAACAAGTTCACGGTATTTCTACAAAAAGAGCACAAGAAGAGGGCAAAGATCTGAATGAAGTTCTGGCAAAATTTATTCATGACCTAAAGTCGACTCAGGTGCTCGTTGGCCATAATATTGAGTTTGATATAAATATTATTGGGTCAGAATTTTTCAGGCAGTCAATTGAAACCGATACTTTCCTTTCCCTTGCCAAAGTTGATACAGGAATAGCTTCCACAGAGTTTTGCCAACTCACCGGTGGCATCGGTGGAAAATTAAAAATGCCCCGACTGAAAGAACTACATCAGATTCTTTTTGGACGGGAGTTTGAAGACGCACATGATGCAGCCTATGATGTTGCAGCCACTGCGCGATGTTTTTTCGGTTTAATAAAAAAGAATATTGTTAAGCCGCATGATAACACCGCGGCAGATGATATCGAATATGAAGAGCCCAACCTTGAAGCTGGAAATTCAACCAAAAGAGAAAAGCAGAAAGATGCAGCACAAACCGGTTCCACCGAAAAGGTACTTTCAGATAAACCCTTCTGTCATCTTCATGTACATTCACAATTTTCTGTATTACAGGCAACTCCGGAAATAAATGAATTGATATCGAAGGCAAAGGCACAGCATATGTCGGCAGTGGCTATTACCGACTTTGGTAATATGTATGGCGCTTTCAAATTTGTGAGTGAGGCATTGAAGCATGGCATTAAACCTGTTGTTGGTTGCGAATTTTATCTTGCTGAAGAAAGACTAAAACTCAAATTCACCAAAGACAATCCAGACAAACGATACCAGCAAGTATTGCTTGCAAAAAATGAAAAGGGCTATCATCATCTTGCCAAGCTAAGTTCGCTTGGATTTATTGAAGGGCTCTATGGAATTTACCCACGAATTGACAAAGAATTAGTGGTGCAATATAAAGAAGGTATCATCGCCACTACCGGTGGACTTCACAGTGAAATACCTTACTTAATTTTAAATGTTGGCGAACGCCAGGCAGAAGAAGCGTTTCTATGGTGGCATAAACAGTTCGGAGAAGATTTTTACATTGAGCTTAATCGTCATGGACTGCGCGAAGAAGAAAGAGTAAATGAAACATTATTGCGTTTTGCAGAAAAATATCATGTAAAATATTTTGCAGCGAATGAATGCTTCTATCTGGAAAAAGAAGAAGCAAATGCACATGATGTATTGTTATGTATTAAAGAAGGAGAATTTAAATCTACACCAGTAGGGGAAGGTCGCGGATATCGCTATGGACTTCCCAACAACGAATTCTATTTCAAATCGCAGGATGACATGAAAACTCTGTTTCATGATTTACCAGAAGCGATTGAAACCATCAGTGAAATTCTTGATAAGATTCATCCCTATGAACTCAAGCGAAGTGTATTACTGCCTAAATTCACTATACCGGCAGAGTTTAGCAGCGAAGATGACTATCTGAAATATCTTACCTATGAGGGTGCCAAAAGAAAGTATCCCGCAGTAACA
>JALOMN010000248.1 GCA_025455445.1 Cyclobacteriaceae bacterium | reverse complement strand
CAGGCTGCAGATTAGCAGCATCAATGGCCTTGATCAACTCATCGGTGCGCCAACCAGTAGTTGCAATGATTTCAGGTTTTGCTACCGGTAATCCTCGCCTGGTTAACTCTTTTGCTAATTGGTGGGGCCATCGGTCTTCTTCTGCCACTGCCTCACCAATAGTATATGAATCGCCCAAAGCCAGAAATTGGAGTGCAGGCGGTTTAACTGAACTCATTATTTATTTGATGAATTTTGGCAGAATAGTATCATCATAACTGTGAATTAGAGTTTATCAAATGTCATCCGATACGTGTAGCTAACACCTTCCTCGATGAGATTCATTTGTATTCGCAATTTACTATCGGTTAGCTCTGTCACTTCTGATGGATAGGTAAGATATGTAAATAAGGAGCTTTCTGAATAACTCATTACATCCGGCAGCACGATCAGAATTTTTCCATCCGTTGTAAATGTCCAGTTACCGGCTTCTACCACATCCGGATCGGCAGCACTGCATTTTGATGCCCCTTCCAGCGCACGATAGGTTTGATCTGCATTATTGGTGAACTCATAAATATTATCTGTGATACATGCTGGTAAAGTAAAATTCTCGATGGTGCCTGTACCCTCTTGCAAACTGATTAATGAAAGCTTCCAGGTCTTGTTTCCTCCCTTTGCGCCTGCTAAAAGTTCTGCCTGAATTTCGGCAATAGATGGTTGCGGATCTTCTTCATTACAAGAGATGAGACTTATCAGAAATACAGTGGTTAATAATGCATGTAATTTCATTTGGATTTTTTTTAAATTAAAGATGCGCAAAAAAGTATTAATAAAATAGCGGAGAGAGAGGGATTCGAACCCTCGATACCCTTGCGGGTATAACGGTTTTCGAGACCGTCCCATTCAACCACTCTGGCATCTCTCCTACGCTTCCGCAAAATAAAAAACTCTCCCGGGTATTCAGGAGAGTTTTGTTTAATGTTTTAGTATATCGACTACTCGAAACGTAAACTTTCTATCGGGTCAAGTTTGGAAGCCTTGTGTGCAGGATAATATCCTGACAACAATCCTACCACAATACAAATTACCATACCAACCAGCATCCAAAGCCAGGGAACCACAAAAATTTCAATACCGATTGCCCGCGAAATCAGGTTGCCTATAACAATTCCTAAAATAACTCCTCCTATGCCGCCTAATACACATACTACAATGGCTTCAATCACAAATTGCTGCCTAATTCTTAAAGGAGTTGCTCCAAGCGCTTTGCGCACACCCACTTCGCGTGTACGCTCAGTAACTGAAACAAGCATGATATTCATCAATGCAATAGAAGCGCCTAACAGTGTAATAAAACCCACTCCAAATCCTCCGAAGCGCAAGCCGTTGGTTATACTTTCAAGTTCCTGCGCCAATGATTCGCTCTTTTCAATTTCAAATGAATTTTCCTGTCCCACTTCATCCCCTCGTATTTTGCGCATCAACCCGGTGGCTTCGCCCATCGCAAAATCCAATTGGTTCATATCGGCAATACCTACATTGATTCTATATCGCAATGCTTCACCACCAGCCAATTGGTTGGCAACGATGATCGGAATGATCATCATGTTGTCGTAATTATTTTCTGACAATTCACCCTTCTCTTTTAACAAACCAATTACTTTAAACTGGTTGCCACGAAATGAAACTTCGGTGCCAATTGGTTTTGGGTTCTTGCCATATAAAGATTCGGCCAGCTTCCAACCTAAAATGGCGGTGCGACTACCTTGCTGTATTTCAAACTTTGAGAAATTTCTGCCTTCGGCAATATTTAATCCCTTAATTGCAATGTACTCCTCATTTACACCGCGCACGTCTACATTCGGACTTGTCTTTTCTGATTTATGCTTGATTTCTGCCAGGTTGGTAAGGCGGGCAGACAAACTAACTGATGCCGGATAGGAGAATTCATCTAAAAACTTTTGAGCTTCATAAAGTTTAAGTTGGGGAAATAACTTCTCTTTAACGCCATCCTGGCTTGCATTGCGATTCCATTTGGAATAGATATCAAAAGTGTTCACGCCCAACGAGGATAAACTATCCGCAACAGACCGTTCAATTCCATCGATAGCTGTTAAAATTCCAACCAGAGAGGTAATTCCGATAGCTACAATTAAGGCCGTAAGCACCGACCGGAGCATGTTTGCCTTTATGGAACGTAGTCCCTCTCTAATATTTTCAACTAAATCCATTTCAATTTTTCGTTTTAAAGGCCATTATTAAGTCAAATCATGAACTTTGATATCAAAATTATATCTTTAAACGTTTCAAAGATGAGACTTATTAAGGTTTATTTTGTTACTGTTATAACTTAGAATGTTTGTGTTAACGATGCGAAGTCTGATTTTGTTCTTTTTTCTTTTTGTTTATGCTGCGGCTATGGGTAATCATATATTCATACCCATGGATGAAAAGCAAACCAATCATCTTAAAGCCTATGGTATAGCCTATTGGATTTTGCGGGGAGATATGGAGGTTGACTGGCTGCTCAATTACAGGGGTGGTAGTTTTATGTGCAAATATCAGCCGCGTATTCAAAATGAATTAGTGATACGGGGTGTGAGCTATGAAATAATTTCTGATGCCCAAGCCAATAGTATTATCACTGAAATAGCGAGCCCTGCCTTGAATTATGACGTAATGAAACTGGAGAAATATCCGCGCATTGCAGTGTATTCACCTAAAACAAAGCAACCCTGGGACGATGCGGTAACACTTGTGCTCACCTATGCAGAAATACCCTATGATGTTATTTTCGATGACGAAGTGTTAAATGATCTCCTTCCTAAATACGATTGGTTGCACCTGCACCACGAAGATTTTACCGGGCAATACGGTAAATTCTATAATAATTACTCAAATATGCCGTGGTATATAGAGCAGGTGAAAGAATCAGAAGAAGTAGCGCGCAGATTTGGGTATCATAAAGTATCACACCTAAAACTTGCTGTAGCAAAACGCATTAAAGAGTTCGTTGCCGGTGGCGGATTTTTATTTGCCATGTGCTCTGCCACTGATTCCTATGATATCGCTTTAGCAGCTGACGGTATTGATATTTGTGAGCGCATGTACGATGGCGATCCTGCCGACCCTCAGGCACAGGAAAAATTAAATTTTGATAACACCTTTGCGTTTAGCGGATTCCGTTTAGTGAGAGATCCGCTTCAATATGAGTTTTCTGACATTGATAATAACCAGGCCGAACGTGGCCTGCGTCAAGACAATGATTATTTCAATTTATTTCAATTTTCAGCCAAATGGGACCCCATCCCTTCCATGCTCACACAAAACCATACACAGGTGGTGAAAGGATTTTATGGCCAAACTACAGGCTTTAAGAAAAAACTTATTAAGTCCGATGTGGTTATTATGGGAGAAAACAGCAGCATAAAAGAAGTGAAGTATCTGCATGGTGTTTTAGGCAAAGGTTTCTGGACATTTTATGGAGGTCATGACCCCGAAGATTACCAGCATACGGTGGGTGAAGAACCAACTGATTTGAACTTACATCCTAATTCAGCCGGTTATAGATTAATTTTAAACAACATTCTTTTTCCTGCAGCCAAAAAGAAAAAACAAAAGACCTGATACATGCATCGCGTTATAATTGGTATTTTGCTCGCCATAACCTTCGCATGTAAATCGGCAACTCCTGCGTCAAGTCAGCAACAATCTATTGAATCATGGGCGCAAAAAAATCTCGGTGCCGATATCACGATCTTAAAAAATCAAAGTAATTCATTTGCCCTTTGCACAAAAGAAAATGCATCGCAGCAAACTATTACCTATTACCTCGTGCGAATAAGTGATTTTGAAATTGTAGAGCGAGACAACATTCAACCTGCCACCATCACCTGGCTCGACAACCAGCGCATCGAGATTAAATTTATCCCGGGTATTGTTAAGCAAGAAGAGCAGACAATCCCAACCAAAATTATTGATATTACTAAATACCAAATTTCTAAACAGTGAAGAGAATAATTATTCTATGCACCCTTTTCATAGGCAGTATTTTGTTT
>JALOMN010000247.1 GCA_025455445.1 Cyclobacteriaceae bacterium | reverse complement strand
CGATTTTAAGCTGCGAACCAAAAGGAGTAATACGTATATAACTTTCTACTTCAGGAAAATTTTCCTTTAAAGCAGGCCCCATGGGCAGCGGTGTAATCGTATTAAAAAACTGCTGGTTTTCGCCCCAGTCTTCACGCACATAGATGCGATAAATGCGGTCAGCCTTGCTATGAAAACGATCAAACGTCCACTCATCACGCACATACAAAACAAATAGTATACAGCAAACCACACCTACACTGAGCCCGAGAATATTGATTAGGCTGTGCACTTTATTTCGCAACAATGAACGAAGTGCAATTTTCAGGTAGTTCTGTAGCATAAGAAATAAGTAATGGATTGAGTGAGTAAACGATCAGATGCTCGTAATCAGTAAAAAGTTCTAGTACACATATTAAATTTCATAATACAGCACAAGATAAGTTAACTGTTTGAACTTTGCGCAGACCCAGGTTGATATTCCCTGCTCCTTTCCTATTTGCTTATATCTTTAATTAGCCGCTCAATAAAACGCTTTGTAAAGAACCTCGAACCATATTCATGAAAAAGAAGAATCAGCCATACAATACACACCGCAAAAATTATAATCACAAATAGGATTGAGTTTACTTTGGAGGAATCTGACGAGTCTAGCATCAGCAATTTGATAATTAGCAAAAGAAATAAACCCGGGATCAAAATATAATTAAACAGGTGTATAAGAGTGTGAAGTTTAAAGACTATTTCTGTTTTTCGTTCAGAGATTGGGCGAAGGAAAACGTCAATATGACTGCGACCAAAATCACCCCTGGTTGACGAAATCATCATTCGGTCATCCAGTTTGGTTACTGTCCATTTTAACCGCTCTTTAAGAAGGTCAATGATTTCAGTCTGCGACTTTTCAATTTCAAAAGTCATGGTTTTGTAGACTTGATATTTCAAAAATTGTTTTATACGCACTGGCATTATCGAATTTTTTTAGTTGGGTGTTCGTGACATTGTCCTTCTCTCAATTCTAACTAAGTAGCGAGTGATACATGAGCAAGTTGAATATTAATAGAATACGGATGCGTAGCCTTTCGCAAATGACTGCCAAGCCTCACTATACCGAATCTGCCATAAAATCGCCCCGAACAAAAAGACAATCAACACCACAAGAAAGGGCTTGTAATTCTTCTTTCTGTATAAATCATTTACCAGTAAACTGCCCACAATTGCGATGTTAATCAAATCCAACGTTTTGAAAACCATTTCGAAGTCAAAGCTGAAGGTGTGGACAAGGCCACGGCCAAAGCCTGGTCCGATGGCAAGAATTCCCGTGGCAATCATGTACCGCATATGTGAGGCAGGGTCTTTGCGATAAAGCATCGCCAGTGACCAAAAAACAGCAAAAGAAAAGAGGCCTCGCGAATCCAACACCAAAAACTTTAGTGCCTCCTGCTCAGTGGCGTGCTGCATGAATCCCCAATACGATTGCTTTCCCGCCAGGAACATGAACAGAATCAAAAGCGGGCCATGCACATAAGATACGTTGCCTATCGTGCGATGAAGTTGCGTCCTTCCGGTATTGATAAGATAAGGTTGTACCACCAGTAAAACCAGCCACGACATCCACAAGGCGCCATGTATATGTACCACGTTGGTTTTATCTACAAAATCCGGGAATTGGCTTATGTAGTATTTATAAAAACCCCAATGAGCACCCATGATGAGCAAAATCATGAAGATGGGTGTATATCTAAAAACTTTTGGCATTGTCTTCTGTTCTATAAAGTCCTAGTTAATGAAAATTAACTAACCAATCTTAAATGATTTAACAATCTTATGTTTTGAGGCTCTCCTCATTTGAAAGTAAACTTTGGGATGAAGGAAAACATTTTGCGCAGTGGCGGATTATTAACAGAAAGTTCAATCGAATAACTGCAACCTCACTTGTGTGCAGGTGCTGTTATCGGCTGTTCTTCTTTCGTCATTATGGTTTAAACTTTTCAAATGTCTTTCCATTAAATTTATATGCACCATTTTCGTGTGTCCCAAGCCATAGGTCGCCCTTGTTGTCCTTGTAAATACTGAATAGCGTAATGTCTTTAGAGTTTGCTTGAACGGTATAGTGTGTAATTTTCGTTCCCTGCCCGTCCGGCAGGCGGGCATCATATTTCCAAACACCATCACGATAGGTTACAAACCACAAATTATTCTCGTTGTCTCTTACCGTTGAAAGATACTCATTTAGACCACTGGTATTTTTTCCATTTAAACTGCCTATGCTTTCGTGTCTTGTATAAAACTTATTGCTTTTTAATGTTATACTATCGTAAATACTATAACGTTTTTCGGTATTAAACCAAAAGTCGCCATTTTTGTCTTCCGTAATTGAACGCACTCCATTTGCCCCTTCATCGCGAAATTCTGTCACATCTTCTTCTGTAATCCATCCGAATGATTTTCCATCGTAACGACATACTCCAACTGGATTTGTGCCAAACCAAATGTTTCCTTTTATGTCTCTGTATATGCTATAAACTTCAAATGGATTGGTAAGTTTAGGTGGTTTTGGGAGCGTCAGTTCATAAAATGTATCACCATCAAACCGATATACTTTTTCAGTTTGATAAGCATTTCTAAACCACAAATCATCGGGTTGAAGTTTCCATTCATTGCTTTGGGTTGCTGTAATTGTAGTAAATGATTGTCCGTTGAATTTAACAATTGTCGATTTTGGGGAACAACTAATGAAGTAAATATTGCCTGATTTATCCTCTTTAATTTCATCAACTCGATTGTTATGCAAACCGTGTTTTGTTGTATAATTTACCAATGTCTTACCGTCATATCTATACACTCCTGTTTCCCAACTACCAAACCAATAAGTATTTTTCTTGTCTTGATAAATCACCATAATGCTGCTTCAAAGTTCTTTTACAATGTCGCCCTTTACATTTATTTCTTTTAAAAGGACAGAATGGTTCTTCGAATTTGAAGTCTGCCCATTGCACGAAGTCAAAATGGATAGAATACTAAAAAATAAGAGTGTTGTTAATTTCATTTCTGTCTGTTTATTGTTGAGAACTGTCGGTCATAGAATAGACTATAACTTGTTTATAAGGATGACTTTGTCATCCTTATCCACCCATAGTGGATTGCTTAGGATGGTTTTTCTCATCCTTTAAAAATAATCTTTTTGGCTTAAAGGTCTTTAAAAGATCAGGCGATATGCCTATACCAACTGTGCAGTTGTTTGAATGGGTTTGGCACACAGGTTATCATTTTCTCTCTCACGAAATCAGGGATATTCATTTTGACAAAATAAAAACGGGAGCAACTCATTTTATAGAATCGCTCCCGTCTCGCTGGCTTGCACCCGTAGATGTAAGTCAACCCTAATTCAACTTTGTCTTGCTAAAACCTGTGCAAATGTATTGCAACTTCTGCTCCCGGTTTCGAACACCTGCTGGGTTTTCCTCAGGGATCCCGTTTCAGGCATACAGTCTTCTCGTGCGGATTTTTTGTCGTCACTCTTCCGTAGAAAAATAACTTTTGTTTACCGCTACTATCCGACCTGCTGGTCAATAACTGAATTAGTGTTATGAAGATACGTCTGGATAATACTCAATCAAATTAATTTCAGATAAAGTAATGCACAACTTTTCCACTGAGTTATACACAATGCCTATGCGCAATTAAAACCTACTTTACCAATTTAATGGATGCAGAATTGATGCAGAATCGCAGGCCTGTGGGCGGTGGTCCATCCGGAAACACATGCCCTAAATGACCCTCGCACACGTTGCACTCTACCTCTACGCGGGTCATGCCATAACTTGTGTCTTTGGTGTATTTAATCACATCCGGTTGCACCGGCACCGTAAAACTGGGCCATCCTGTGCCTGATTCAAATTTTGTGCGTGAATCAAACAATACGGTTCCGCAGCAGCGGCATGCATAGAGCCCGGGTTCGTGCGCTTCACAATATTCTCCCGTAAAAGCGCGCTCCGTGCCCTTTTTGCGGGTTACGTAAAACTCTTCTTCCGTCAGAATTTTACGCCACTCTTCGTCACTCTTTTC
>JALOMN010000017.1 GCA_025455445.1 Cyclobacteriaceae bacterium | reverse complement strand
CAGAATCCTAAACCGGTATCAGTCATTGTATGTGCTCATGATGAGGAGGAAAATCTGCGCGAACTCATTCCCTTGCTATTAAGTCAAGACCATCCTGAATTTGAAGTGATCATTGTTGAAGACCGCTCCAATGATGGCACATATGACTACCTTTTGCAAGCCACTCAAGAGGATGCTCGCCTGAAGATGGTGCGTGTGATAAATAAACCTGATTTTATCAATGGTAAAAAATTCGGTTTAACACTGGGAATAAAAGCAGCCCGCTATGATTGGCTGTTGTTAACAGATGCCGACTGCCGACCTTTAAGTAAGCACTGGATAAGACGCATGACAGAAGTGTATGATGAGAAAACACAAATTGTTTTAGGCTTCTCTCCTTATCGTGCGGATTCCGGGTTATTAAATTCTTTTATCCGATTTGAATCATTGCTTACCGGTATTCAATTCATTGGCATGGCCTTGCTTGGAAGACCTTATATGGGTGTGGGGCGTAACCTGGTATATACAAAATCGTTGTTCTTAAATAATAAGGGCTTTAATAATTACCTGGGTGTGATGGGGGGTGACGATGATTTGTTAATAAATAATATCTCAACCAAACAGAATACTCAACTTGCAATAGGTGGCGATGCGGCCATTGTTTCTGAACCCAAGCGAACGTGGCGTGAATTCTTGAATCAGAAACTGAGGCATTTGTCAGTGGGAAAGAAATATAGAGGAGCAGACCGCTTCATACTTGGTTTATTCATGCTCAGTTGGTTGGCCACATGGTTTTTGGTGCCGTTTACAATGTTTAGTGAGTGGTGGACCATGATGCTTGTACTTATAATTATAAGATTGGGATTGTTAATCTGGCTGGTTAACCAGGCTTCGAAAAAATTAAATGCTCAGTTAGAAGCGTGGAAAACACCTTTTTTAGATATTATTTTTAGCTTTTACTATCTTGTAACCGGCCTGAGGGCGTTAGTAGTCAAAAGAATAAAATGGAAGAATTAGACGAAGGTAGATTTTCCTCAAAAGCACTCGAAGATTTTAAACTCATCGATATGGCGGTGGCAGGTGATGATAAAGCCTATGCCAAACTGCTGCAGCGCTATAAGCGACCAGTATATCACATGATTTTGAAAATGGTTCGCAATGTGGATGATGCAGAGGATTTGATGATGGAGTCATTTTCAAAGGCATTCCGCAGCCTTCATCGATTTAAAAAAGACTTTACATTCAGTACCTGGTTGTTTCGAATCGCTACTAACAATACCATCGACTTTATACGTAAGAAAAAGTTAAATACGCTCAGCATCGAAAACACCTATACGGATGATGATGGCCAATCTGTTTCTATTGATGTAGAAGATTCTGGCCTGTTGAATCCGCAGGATGAAGCAATCAAGGCCCAAAAGGAAGAACTCATACAGGTATTTGTAAATATGTTGCCGGCCAAGTATCAGAAGTTGGTCAGGCTGCGCTACTTTCATGAATTAAGTTATGAAGAAATTGCGGTTGAACTGGAGGCTCCGCTGGGCACGGTGAAAGCACAATTGCATCGGGCGCGTGAGCTCATGTATGACTTGATTAAGAACAAAAAGGAGCACATGTAATCTGCGTGCTCGACAAATAAATCCGTTCAAATTCATTAAAATGAGAGTAAATCTCCCGGTTATTGTCTGTTTTTCATTATTTCCTTTTGAAAAACAGATTAATCCGATACTTTTGAAATTGTGAAAAAAGGATTTACCATATTTTTGCTCGCTTTGTTCCTGCTCAATGTGCTGGGATACTATGGTATTTTTCTAGGCCTTGAATTCAAGAATGAAAAAGAAATGAAGGCGCTCTTTGACGATGATAATTCTATTCTTCAGCAAGCAGAGATTACAATCAAAGTGCCTGTCACAGTACCTTATGCAACTAATTCGACTGAGTTTAGCCGGGTAGATGGTGAGTTTGAACATGAAGGAGAAGTTTTTCGCATGGTGAAACAACGTGTCATAAGCGACACCCTTTACATCGTTTGTGTGAAAGACGAACAATCAAAAGATATTAAACAAGCGTTGACACAATATGTGAAGTCATTTACCGATAAGCCGGTAAGTGAAAAAGGCAGCTCTAAAACAGTTCAGAATTTTATTAAAGATTATATCTCATCAGTGGTATCACTTCAATCAAAAGTGATTGGCTGGAATAAATCTCTTTCTTATGGCGAGAATCTTCTCGTGTTTGAATCTCTTGCGATTCAATTAAACAGTCCGCCTCCAAAGGCATAATCACTTTCCATCGATAGTTGCAGAAATTGTTTCTGCTTCAATCTGTAGCATCGCTACAAGAATTTCAATCCATTTAGATTATTGTGTTTAGACACATTGTAAAAGACTAATACAGTATGTCTTTTGACAAGTGTTAACTAAAAAGACTGGTTTAATTGACCATTTCAAATTATTAAATCTTTTATCGCATGAGAAAAATTATACTCATCATAATAATATGTGTTGTATCAGGTGCTACTAAAACGGTGCTGGCACAAACCACCACAGATGCGCTTTTAATGAGCAAGCATGAACTCTGCATTGCCGTAGTTTATGATCACGGCACGTGGGATCATTATTGGGAAGGTGCCAATCTGCGTGTGAATGATAATATCGGAACGTTTACGCGCACAATGGCAATGCCCATGTTAGCCTATGGCATCACTGATAAATTAAATGTGCTCGCCTCACTGCCCTATATCGCAACAAAATCATCCGGAGGACAATTAGTTGGTGTAGCTGGTTTTCAGGATTTTAATGTGGCATTGAAATATGAAATTTTTAATCGGGAAATCGGCAAAGGCAAACTTTCATTACAAGGAGTAGGTGTATTCGGCACTCCTGCATCAAATTACCTTTCTGATTATATGCCGTATAGCCTCGGGCTGGGAACTACTGAGTTCACATTACGCGGCATGGCTGAGTATAAACTTGATAATGGTTTTTATATCCGATCATCCTATGCCTATATCAAACGAGGTGAAACTGAAGTTGAACGAGACTACTATTACAACAACGGCAGTTATTATACTACACTTATGGATGTGCCCGATGCTACTAATTTTTATGGCACCATTGGCAAATGGTTTTTTAACTATGCGTTGCGTGTAGAAGCAACTTATCAAAGTATGAATTGCCTGAGTGGTGACGATATAAGAGCCTATAATTCACCTCAACCAACTAACAAATTTGAATATGAGCAGGTAAGTTTCTTTGCGCAATATTTTTTCAAAACGCAATTAAAAGGATTAGGTCTGCTGGGCTATTATTCCAAAATGTTTGATGGAAGAAATATGGGAGAGTTTGCCAATATCGGAGGTGGAGTTACTTACCAGTTTAAAGTTATAAACGCTCAATAAATCATGATCATGAAAAGATATTCAATTGTATTATATATATTCTTATTGGTTGCATGTGTAATATTTTATTCTTGCGACAGTGAACTGCCGATTCGCGCCAACTATGCTGCGTATACGTTTTCAGGTATTGATGAAAATGGGGGCAACTGGAAACCGATATTGCTGACTTCTTCCAATCAAATTGTAATTGATGAACCAGCAGATGTAAATTCTGCTTCCTACAAGGAAGAACTTGAAGCACTAAAATCAATAACTGCCAACGTGTCTTCCGCGCAACGTGATGCCATCAATTACTGGACTAATAATCCGATACTGCGATGGAATGAAATTGCACTGGAACTGGCTGCCAAGTATAATCTCATACCCGGACCTAATCCGGATGGCACGTACACCTTACCGAATGCTGCCAATCCTGCGGGTCCACCACCATTCCCGTTCGCGCATCCGCCTTATACTTGTCGTATGCTCGCCTATTTAAGTGTTGCACAGTTTGATGGCCTTGTTACTGCATGGAATTACAAGTTCAACTATAACAGGCCTGCGCCTTCTTCGGTAGACAGCAACATTACTTCTGCCTATATATCAAACAACATTCCTTCTTATCCTTCGGATGGCGCTGTGATTGCAGTAGTATCGCGCGACATATTAATCGCAATGTTTCCATTGGAAAAGGATTACCTGGAAGCACGCGCTACTGAGCATCTTGCGAGTTTGCAATGGTCGGGCACCAATGTTACAAGTGACATTGAAGCGGGTAAATTCATCGGCACAGAAGTGAAGAAAATTGTATTGGCCCGCGCGGCAACCGATGGAATGAAAAATGCACAAACATCTAAAGCCAAATCAGATTCAATGGCAAATGCAGCCTATGAAAGATTTGGTTGGCGATGGGAGAATCAGGAAACACCTCAACGCCCGGTAGGTCTTACTCCTCTATTTGGAAAAGTAAAACCCTGGAGTGTTCCTGATATTACGCTGATACGACCAGTCGCACCTCCAACACCAGGCTCTCCTGAGTTTGAAAAGGATGCACAAGAGTTGAAAGATGTTGCAAAAAAGCTTACCAACGAACAACGTAAAATTGCAAACTGGTGGTCTGACGGTTTGAGCACTTATACTCCTCCAGGACATTGGAATCGATTTGCTAAAGAATTCATTATCAAATATAAATTTAATCCACTTCGTTCGGCACGGACATTCGCGTATATGAATATGGCCATTATGGATGCCGGCATTAGTTGTTGGGATGCAAAGTACTATTATAACTATCCGAGACCCATTCAAACAATTCCTGGATTTAAGACTATACTGGGTACACCAAATTTTCCGGCATATACATCAGGGCATAGCACATTTTCAGCGGCAGCAGCCGAGGTGTTGTCATACATCTTCCCTGCAGAGGCAACCCAATGCCAGGCGTGGGCCAAGGAAGCTGCGGAGTCGCGCATATACGGAGGCATTCACTACCGCTTTGATGCCGATGTTGGAAATACACAAGGTAAGGCGGCAGCGCAATACACGATCAACATAGCAAAGGCAGATGGTGCTGATTAAGTAAGTAGTTATTGTTAATTATTAAGTAATTGTTTTAAGGGTAAAATGTCGGGCAGGGGTGCCCGGCATTTTTTTATTTTTCATGCAATCGATTTAAATTTTAATGTCCTGCATATGCAACTTGCTTACTTCCTTGCACTTTGTATATTTATAAAATGTCGTTGAAGGATTTTATTTCTGATTACTCACCCAAAGCAAATGTATGGGATGAAATGTGCGCAGAGGGT
Organism: Cyclobacteriaceae bacterium; assembly: GCA_025455445.1. Lineage (GTDB taxonomy): Bacteria > Bacteroidota > Bacteroidia > Cytophagales > Cyclobacteriaceae > ELB16-189. The sequence continues at coordinate 6,989 of JALOMN010000017.1, read as the reverse complement.
AAGCTTCGCACTCAATATCAGCAATTTTTTGATTCGCTTACTCAAGTATCTTCTAATGATTTCCTGGCTAAAGATGAACTGGCAAAAAAGCTATTCATGAGTCAAGGTGTAACGTTTACTGTGTATAGCGATGGAGAAGGCATTGAAAAGATTTTTCCGTTTGATATTATTCCCCGAATTATTACCGCAACAGAGTGGGCGCTAATAGAGAGTGGAATAAAACAGCGTATCAAAGCACTCAATATTTTTCTACGAGACATCTATCACAATCAGTTTATTCTTAAAGACGGTATCGTACCGGCTGCACTGATTTATTCGTGCCCCGGATTTTTAAGGGAGATGGTGAATGTGGATGTGCCTTTTGATATCTATACTCATATTTCGGGTATTGACCTGATACGCGATAGTGATGGATCGTATTATGTGCTGGAAGATAATCTGCGAACTCCTTCCGGGGTTTCATATATGCTGGAGAACAGGAATATGACCTACCGGATTTATCCCGGCTTATTACCTAAGAATAATGTGCGCTCTGTGAAAGACTATCCTGATTTGCTGTTGAAAAACATGCTCAATCTTTCCAATGTGCAAAAGAGTAAACCTACTGTAGTAGTGCTTACACCCGGGTTGTTTAATTCAGCATACTTCGAACACTCCACATTAGCCCGTCTCATGGGTGTTGATTTGGTGGAAGGAAAGGATTTGGTAGTTGACAACGCGAAAGTGTATATGAAAACTACGGCTGGCCTTAAACAAGTGGATGTAATTTATCGCAGAGTGGATGACGAATATTTAGATCCACTCATCTTCAATCCATCCAGTATTCTGGGCGTATCCGGAATATATTATGCCTATCGAAAAGGAAATGTGGCGATTGTCAATGCACCCGGAAATGGTGTGGCGGATGATAAGTCTATCTATCCCTATGTAGCACACATGATACGATATTATCTCAATGAGGAGCCAATCTTGAAAACTGTACCCACCTACTCGTTGGATAATCCGGAACACTTTGCCTTTGTGTTTGAAAATATTCACAAAATGGTGATTAAGAAAACCAACGAAAGTGGTGGCTATGGTATGTTGATGGGTTCGGCAGTGGGCGAAAGCGAAATTGCTTCCTATAAAATAGAAGTAGAAAAAAATCCACGTCAGTTTATTGCACAGCCGATTATAAGTTTGTCTTCGGTGCCTTGTTTTATAAACGGTAAACTTCAACCCCGCCATGTTGACTTAAGGCCATTTGCCCTTTATGGACCGGAAGGTATTGAACTGGTGCCGGGTGGACTTACACGTGTGGCACTTCGCGAAGGATCGTTGGTGGTAAATTCTTCACAAGGAGGAGGCAGCAAAGATACCTGGGTATTGAGTTAAAGGAAATTATGATGATTACGAAAGCGCATTATTCATGTTAAGTAGAGTTGCTGATTCTGTTTTCTGGATGGCCCGATACATGGAGCGCACCGACAATGTGTTACGGGTTTTGCGCACCAACTATATTGCTTCGCAGGATGAAATTCAGAATTTTAACTGGAAGTTATGGGTAGATGGACTTGGGGCAAACTCACCAGTGTCGGAGTTAGAAGTGAATGGCTATCGCGATGCTATATTTCATCTCGTATTAAATAAGGAGAATGACAACGCAGTAATAGTTAATATTATTCGCGCAAGAGAAAATGCAAGGGCGGTGCAAGACTATATTACAAAAGAATTATGGCAATGTATTAATGAATATTACCACCTGATTCAGGATAAGCAGACCGAAGTGTCATTGCTTAAGAATGATCCCGTAACTACCATCGATAAACTTTTGAAAGAAAGCATTCTGTTTTATGGAACGGTAGATGTTACTATGAGCCGGGGAGAAGGCTATACATTCTTGAATATTGGCAAGTTTATGGAGCGCAGTTTACGCACATTAGATATACTTGAATTGAAACTGATTGAAATGGTAAGTGGCGGAAATGAAGCTATGCATTGGAAATACCTGCTCTATTCATTGTCGGGCTATGAATTTCATACCAAGCAATATAAAAATGCGCTTCAGATGAATGAAGTTGTCCATCAGATAATACACAACACGCTATTTCCGCACTCGGTTTTATATAATATGTTGCAGGTAGAGCGATACTTTAAACGCTTAGATACAATTTCACTGCCGGAGAATTTTAAAGAAATGGAATTTTTGATTGGCAAATCAGTGAATGGATTGCGCTATGGGTTTAATTCATCGATATCGGTTGAAGAGCTAAAAGAACAGATTAGTCATGCACGCAAAGAAATAAAGTCAATCGCCTATAAGTTGTCAACACTTTATTTTGGATATACTTAATCCGGAAAACAAATGCCACATTTTCATATTCTCCATCGCACTCATTATGTCTATTCCGGATTTGTAATTGACTCCGCCAGCCAGATAAAACTTTATCCTGTAAATGATGAAATTCAGCGGGTGAATAATCACCACATTACTGTGCCTCAGCAACCGGCAATTCATTTATTTAAAGATTACTTTGGAAATACAACAGGTTTTTTCAGCATACTCCCTCCGCATAAAGAACTTATTATTGATAATCTGATGGAGGTGGAAATGTTGCCACCCAGGGAAATTGAATTAACGAATTCAATGTCGGATGCCTGGAGTATCATACTCAAGGAAGAAAACCAATTGGAATATCATGATTATTTAAGAGCAGAGCAGGCACAGTGCCAAGTGCAGGTGCAACACGCCATACGCGAAATACTCAGCAAGGAGCAACATCCATTGCACACCATACATGAGCTTTCTAATTACATCTATGAAAACTTCACCTACCAGAAGGGGGTAACCAATGTGGAAACAAGTGTTGATGAGATATGGCAATTGAAAGCTGGTGTATGTCAGGATTTTGCACACATGTTACTTTATATGCTCCGGTTGATGGGAGTGCCTGCGCGCTATATCAGCGGATACATTTGTCCGGGAAGCAGCGAATGGCGAGGAGAAGGCGCCACACATGCATGGGCGGAGGCATGGTTGCCTGATACTGGTTGGGTGGGTATTGATCCTACCAATAAGTGTCTAGCCGGTGAGCGACACATACGATTGGCCTCTGGCAGGAATTTTAGTGATTGCACTCCGGTAAAAGGAACCTATAAAGGAGGCGTAGAGCATCAACTTGAAGTAACTGTAAAATTCGGAGCTTATGAATTTAGTGAGGCGCAACTTCGAGATTCCAAGCCTACCTATATCAGCGAGCCACATAGCATGGAAAGCGTGCCACGAAATTCTTACATGGCTTATCTGCAAATGCAGCAGCAACAGCAATAGAAGTTTATAATTACTTTAGAATATTGCTTCATTAATTTAATTTTATCGCAGTATATACACTTTGATGGAAATCAAGTAAGGTAACTGATTGAGCAATTTAAATCCCACCAGGCGTGAATGACATTTCAATAATCACAAAGTATTTTCCTGCACTAACGGATAGGCAGCAGCAACAGTTTATTCAGTTGGCACCTTTGTACAAAGAGTGGAATGATAAAATCAATGTGGTTTCACGCAAGGATATTGAAAACATTTATGCGAATCACGTGCTGCATTCACTAGGTATAGCAAAAGTGATTTCGTTTGTACCGGGTACTGATATATTGGATGTAGGCACTGGCGGTGGATTTCCAGGTATACCACTGGCTATTTTATTCCCGGAAGTGAACTTTCATTTGGTGGATTCTATCGGAAAAAAAATTACGGTAGTCAACGAGGTTGCTGCGGCTTTGTCATTAAAGAATGTAAGCGCTGAACAGATTCGTGCGGAACAATTAAAAGGCAAGTACGATTTTATCGTTAGCCGGGCAGTAACGCGCATGAAAGAATTTTATGGCTGGATTAACAATAAAACGAAGCGTGATTCTAAAAACTCATTGGATAACGGTATCCTGTATTTAAAGGGTGGTGATTTGGAAGAAGAGATGAATGAACTAAAACGACCTTACAGCATCTACCATCTTTCAGATTACTTCAGGGAAGAATTTTTTGAAACCAAACACGTGGTATACGTGCCGTTATAATTTGTAGCCAAAGAGGTGACCGGCTGCATTGTCACCAGGTACAAAACTCGTAATATACACTTCAACAAAATCTCCCGGATTGAGCTTTACCATCGTGTTGAGCATTGTATTTACGAACACACTGGCACCAATAATCACATCTTGCTTTCTGATTGGAATTATAGTTGTTGAATTGACTCTTAACTCCATGTTGATTCCGGCATTATTCAGAGTTCCGTCAACAAAAAACATATACGTGCCACTGGCTGTTGCTGTAAACCGGTTCGATGCTACTACATTAAAATCATCATATACATCTGCCCCAAATGGAACGACCTGGTTAACAGCTGCAACTCCTGAATTAGTAAATGAATAAGGAACTTTAAATGCATAATTTGTTGCGATAGCATTATCCACGTATCCTTTTGTAGTGGCATCGGTAGATGCAGTTGGTGTACCAACATTTTGCAGCCGGGCACCGTTTGCGCCTGTAGCGCCACCGTTCGTGATGGCCTGACTTAATGTAGTGCTTATCGTAACGTTGTTCCCATTTGAAATGGAAAGATTATTGGTTGCGGGTGTATACGTGAGTGTTTGTTGATATGGTGTAAGGTTAATATTGGTAGCTGCTGCGTTGTTGGTGATTCGCAAGATGTCAGTAGCTGGGTCTAATGTCAGATCCTGAATTTCATTGGTTATGCTTTTATCAAGGTCCAAAGAGGATTGAGTATCTACATAGGCTTTGGTTGCAGCATCCGTATTTACTGTAGGCGCACCGAGGTTGGTAATTTTTAATCCACCGGCATTATTTCCGCGTGTTAATACTTCGCCTAAATTTTGCAATTCGTTAGTAGGGCTATTATCAGCATCACCGGTATTGCTTACCACATTATTAGTAATGGCAATGCCTGAGCCTGCCGTAAGCGTGGTGCTGCTGCCGGAAGTTTCAGCATACAAGGCATAAGGCACTGACATTAATTGTTGGCTTCCCGCTAATACAAATGAACTTCCACCGGTAGCATCAATTTCTACCTGAAGCCATTTGTTGCCAAGTGACCAGTTGATAGCTCCAAAATCTACTCCTGATACTTTTGTGCCCTGGCCTATGACTAATGTGAATAAACCGAACTGGTTGGTTTGAGGTTTATGTGTCTCTGTATATTCTACTTCTCCATTGGCTGCATTTTTTAATACACTGATTCTTACTGAAATATTCTGCGAGGCATAGGGTTTGCCTTCATTATTTCTGGCCACACCCTGATAGTTAATACCTTTCGGTGCCTGAGCCCAGGTTACTGCAACAAAACACAACAACAGAATAAGTGTGAGTAAAAATTTCTTCATACGCTAATTGGAAACCTTGGCAATTTTTATTGTTTGTGATTCTGTATTGGTGAGAAAAACACGAATGAAATACACACCCGGACTTATGTCACCCAAATACACAGAATTATTAGTTGTCGGAGTCAACGTGGTGAGCACTCTTCCCCAGATATCAATTAATTGCATTGATTCGATTTCTGTTTCACAACCGTTAATCTCCACTGTAAGATCATCTTTCGTTGGATTGGGATAATATGATAATGCGGCATCATTGCAGGGAATGATCTCCGGCTGCAAAAAACCCTGGGTGATGATCAATTCGCCATTGGTGATTGTAGTGATAATAGGTTCCCCAATAGAGGAACTAATGAGCACTCCTGAAGCAGAAAAATCAAAACCTTGAGCATTGGATACTTGCATAGTTACCTTCTGGGCAAAGCCAGAGGCAGGTAATAGAAGTAATAGTATAAGAATGCTTCTCAGGTTCATGTTTAGGGATGCCAATATCCGCAGAATTGGCAAAGTTAAGTTCTTTAAAAAATGATATTTAGTTCCATCAGCACCGGCAAACAATAAAAAATACTCGGTGGGTCTACAAATAAACACGCTAAATGCCAGATAAACAAGCGTTAAGGGGTCGATTATGAAAGTAAAGTATTAGGTATGATAGTAAGAGTAATTAATTTTAAGGTAAAATTCTCATTTCGGGATGATTTATTGTTTTGACACTATTTATAGTGTGGCATTCGGATTTTCAAGGATCGCTTTTTCATGTTGCGATAGATTTAAATCCTGTACGATGGCGCCAATCGCAGGTAACAGTATTAAGAATAATACGATAATCAACGCGGCAAACAGAAGAAAGGAAAGGTCACCTGTTATTAGTGTGGCTACCGCAGCAAAGAGTCCGGGTATTTCCATACATGCTGCGCGCATCAACACTGCAACCTGATATCGCAATAATTTTTCTTTTAATGTGGGCAGTGTCAACGCTGTGGAGATGGATTGTTTGAATACAAAATAACCAGCACCAATGCCAACAGGAACAAGTGCAATCAGTATATAGCGCATCAGTGTGGCGAATTTTTCATCTGTTTCCACATGGATGCTTTCTGTTACAACAAGCAGCAACGTAATCACTGTAAAAAGTGTCATGGTTGACACCATTGCCATGTAAATGATTTTAAGTGAGGTGAGATAACTTTTAGAAGTGAGATGCATAGTTTATGCTTGGTATAAAATATCAGGACGCCTGGTTTTCCAAAATCATGGTAAGCAATATTTGATTCGTTTTTGCTTTTAATTCAGCCACGCCCTCTTCAGGATTATTGCTGATGGGAATCTCTTTTCCGACAATGATTTTAATTCTTCCTGGTTTTAGATCAATCGTGCCCGGAGGCATTAGTCTGCCGGCACCGGTTACTACCATAGGCATCAGTGGCCGTTGTGTATCCAGCGCAATTCTGAATGCACCATCTTTAAAGGGCTGCATGATTTCTTTACTTCGATTTTGCGTGCCCTCAGGGAATATTAATATGTTTATTCCAAGCGTCAGAATTTTTTTCAGGTAGTTTATACTTTTCTTCCTGCTTTCGTGGCTGCTGCGATCAACGACTACGCAGGTGGCGCGGGTA
>JALOMN010000246.1 GCA_025455445.1 Cyclobacteriaceae bacterium | reverse complement strand
AGGTCGCCACCGGCAGCGGATACTTTATAAATATCTGTGAGGCCCACGCGTTCGGGTCTTCCGCCAGAAGATTGAAAGGCAATCCATTTTCCATCTGGTGAATAAGAGGGGTTTGTGTCAACGCCTGATCTTTTTACGATGCTGGTAACTTTACCACTGTCGGCCGGGATAGTAGAAATATCTGACTCGAGGCCGGCATCATTGATGGTTGGATTGGGGGCATATGAATAGGCAATCGTGGTGCCATCGGGCGACCAGTCGAAACTATTTACATGATAGGCACCACCGGTTAATTGTTTGGTTTTGCGCGCACCTTCTTTATCAGCCGCAAGCGAAATCGTGTAGAGGTGATCGTATTTATAATTTTTATCTACCAGTATTACATCGGTCTTTTCTTTTTTCATCTTCTCTTCTTCCTTCGTTTCCGGATCTTTCATCAGGTAGGCAAGGCGGCTGCCATCGGGCGACCATTTGAATGAACTAATACCTGATTTAACATTGGTAATCTGCTCGGCTTCACCACCCATAAGTCGCACTACAAAAATCTGGTTCTTGTTGTCCACACGATTCGATAAGAATGCAATTTGTTTTCCGTCAGGCGAGAATTGCGGGGCGGTGGATGACTTTTCACCACGGGTATATTGCACATCGAATGAACCATCGGTGGCGGCTACCCATAGCTGGCTGTTGTATTCTGATTTTTCTCCTTGCATGACTGGAACGGTTACCACATAAGCTATATGCTTTCCATCGGGTGAAATATTGGTGGCCGTAATATTTTTATACTGCATGATTTTCTCGGCAGTCCAGGTATTCTGACCGAATGCGAGTTGGGTAACTATCAGCAGCGATAAAAAGAAGCAGGATTTTTTCATAATGCAATTGATTATACTGTGTAAAGTAGGATAAAATTACTTTGGGGATGGTAAAATTATTATCAGGGACTAAAAACGGTGTCGGGTGGTAGCGGAATTGGATTTATTTAAATGGAAGAAAGTCATGTAATTTCTGATCAATAGCGCTTGATTTTTAGTTAGATTCGCACGCTTAATTTTAAAGAATTCACCTATGAAAAATAATCTATTACATCCTTTTAGGGTTGTGCTGGCGCTTATCATTTTGATAGCGGTTGTCACGCTTCAATCCTGCGTTAATTCAGGTCCGCCCACCGATTTAACCAAAGAAGTGTTAATACCTAAACCGGTTTCAGTCACTGCTACGGGTGCAGCATTCGGGCTTTCAAATACTACCATTATTTATGTGGCCGATGGCAATGCTCAATTAAATCAGGTAGCCAATCAACTCGCAGCTGAATTAACAAAGAGCACCGGGTTTGTGAACAAGGTGGAAACCACCACCAGCATCCCCGCTAAGGGAAGTATTTACCTTGTAACTGATAGTAACGATACTTCGCTGGGTACGGAAGGTTATGAACTTACAATTACCGAAGAGTTGGTTACAATAAAAGCTGCAACACCGGCAGGTGTATTTTATGGAGTGCAGACTTTACTGCAGTTGGTGCCACTGGTTTCCACAGAAGATCTATCAAAAGCAGAATCTAATAAACTTCGCCTGGCGGCAGGCACCATCCGCGATACTCCCACTTATGGCTGGCGCGGATCGATGCTGGATGTAGCACGGCATTTCTTTAGTGTAGAAGATATAAAACTCTATATCGATTATATCAGTGCGTACAAGATGAATGTGTTGCACCTTCACCTCAGTGACGACCAGGGCTGGCGTATTGAAATAAAATCATGGCCCAACCTGGCGAAGCATGGCGGCACCACACAAGTAGGAGGTGGTAAAGGTGGTTTCTACACACAGGAGCAATACAAAGAAATCGTAGCCTATGCACAAAGTAAGTTTGTTACGATTGTGCCTGAAATTGATATGCCCAGCCACATTAATGCAGCGTTGGCATCTTATGGTGTATTGAATAATCCGAATACAAAATTCCCGAAAGATGGTCAATATGTAGGCCCACTTGAAACCGAAGGAATTGGCGACAGCAAAAACAGGCCTACTGATTTATATACCGGCCAGGAAGTAGGTTGGAGCACGATGAGTTTGTCTAAACCCGCTACACTGAAGTTTGTGAATGATGTGATTCGTGAGTTGGCAGAAATCACTCCGGGTCCATATATACACATTGGTGGAGATGAGGCCCACGTAACTCCCAAAGAAGAATACATTGAGTTTATTAATGAGTTTAGCAAAATTGTAAAAGCGAACGGTAAGCAAATGATTGGCTGGGAAGAAATAGCGCAAGCTAACATCGATGAAAATGCCACCATTCAATACTGGCATTCGGCTGATTATGCAAAGATGGCTGCTGCGAAAGGAGCCAAGGCAATTTTATCACCTTCAACAAGAATCTATCTTGATATGCAATATGATTCTACCAGCAGAATCGGATTACACTGGGCTGCGTATATAGAAGTGGATGATTCTTACAATTGGGATCCTACTACGCAGGTAGAAGGTTTAGCAAAGGAAAAGATATTGGGTGTGGAAGCACCGCTTTGGAGTGAAACGGTAGTTACCATGAAAGATATTGAATACTTGTTATTCCCTCGCTTGCCAGGTATTGCTGAAATCGCCTGGTCACCGGCAGAAGGTCGTAGTTGGGATGAATATAAAATGCGGCTGGCAAGTCATGGCCCGAGAATGACCGCAAAGGGTATTGATTTTTATAAATCAACAAGAGTGCCCTGGGTTGAATAGTAAGTTTTTCGAACGATAAACAATAAAGAGTGTCGCTTCGGGGTTTTCTGGAGCGACACTTTTATTATTTGAAAGTGCCATCCATTTTTTCAACGATGTGGGTCGTTTCAATAATAGAACCAAAATCAAAATAGCATTTCTTAAGTGTTACACTCGGAATATTAACCATCGATGTAAAAAACAATGTGTATTTGTTCTTAAAATTTGTTTCTATCATGCAGAAGTAATGACTTTTATCATCGTTTTAGTAGCAGAACTTGTTTATACTTGAATATGAAATCACAATCGGTTAATAGTACAACCTTGCTATTTATTTTGTTGGCCTTCTGCCTGGCCGGATGTAATACCAGCATACATAATTCATATGATCGTACAATCGATTTTACAAAATATAAAACCTTCTGCTGGATGACAGGTTGTGAATTCAATTTCAACGGTCCTGAGTATTTGAATGACAGTTTGCTGCGCGAGAGTATTAAAATTTCACTTATAAAAGAACTGGAAAGCAAAGGATTAAAAGAAGATAGCAACAATCCGGATCTGTTGATTGGATTTACGATTGCTGTGAAAGACGAGCAGGCAGTGATATATCATCGTTCGGAAGATTCTCCTGCATATTATCAACCATTGCCTGAAGATCGGGAGGTGATTAACTACCTGAAAGGTTCACTGATTATCGGTATGGCCGATCGCGTGGAGAGCCGCATTGTCTGGCAGTCAGAAGCGCAAAGTTATATGGAACTTAATCCTGATTTTTCTGAAAAGAATATCCGGAAAGGAATTAAAATAGTGCTCAAGGATTTTCCTCCCCCAAAAAAGAACCAATAATAAATTAGGTGACTATTGCTTCAGCTTCCATCTCTACAAGGTATTCTTCGCCAATCAATTCGGCACGCACCATTGTGTTGGCAGGCTGTATGTCTTTGAAACGATCGCCATGCGCGAGGGCAATTGGTTCCCAATCATTCATATTGCGGATGAAGATGCGCGTGCGCACCACGTCTTCTAATTTTCCGCCTAATGATTGTATAGCTCCCTCCAGTTTATCGATCACATAATGTGCTTGTGCAGCAGGATCATTTCCGCCAATCGCGATGCTTCCATGGGTGGCTGTAGTTCCTGACACCAAAATGCGATTGCCTTTGCGCACCGCACGACTGAAGCCAGCCAGGTCTTCCCAGATTGTTCCGCTAAGTGCTTTGGTTCTTCCATCACTTCCTGCTTTGGTAGGATAGGGTGCAGGAAAATTTTCTACATGGTGACTTAAATCTCCGGAAGCTGTTAAGAATGGTGGCTTGCGATACTCGTCACCACAATCACCCGGAATAGGG
>JALOMN010000245.1 GCA_025455445.1 Cyclobacteriaceae bacterium | reverse complement strand
CTTCGCATGAACTTACTGGAAGAACAAATGAAGAATCTGCAAAGTGAGTCTTATGCTGATTTGTTCGAATACCGAAACGGTGAGGCAAAGCTTCTGAGTCAACATGAAATAAAAATCACGGCAAACGCTAAAAGTGAAATCGTTTATGCAGATTATGTTGTGCTGGCCACTGGTTCAAGGCCAAGGCATTTACCTGAATTGCCGATTGATGAAAAGCATGTACTTACCAGCGAAGGTATCGAAGACATGGAAGATTTTCCTGAAAGCATGGTAATTGTAGGGGCGGGGGTAATAGGATGTGAATACGCAACAATTTTTAGTGGTTTTGGTCGCACGAAAGTCCATTTGATTGATAAAGGAGATCGTATCCTTCCATTTGAAGATGAAGATGTCGTGCGCATTATTGAGCGCAACATGGAAAATAATGGGGTGCTTATCCACCGAAACTCGCGTTTGCTGGAGATGAAAGTAGTAAACGATAGGGTTGAATATACATTGGAATATACCGATGGTTCGCAGGCTACATTTAATGTTGAGAAGGCATTGGTGTCAGTGGGGCGTGTAGCGAATCTCGAAAATTTATGGGATGATAAAGTTGGTATCAGTATTTCGAAACGTGGTATTGATCAGGACGATACGCAAACCAACATTTCAAACATTTTCGCTGTAGGCGACCTTACAGCCGATATCTCACTTGTGAATGTGGGGGAATTGGAAGGCCGATATGCGGTTGAACGCATTTTTGGTAAACCAAAAAGGAAGTTGGTATATGAAAACATCAGCACTATTATGTTTCTCAATCCGGAAGTAGCTGGTGTAGGTTTAAACGAGACCCATGCAAAAGAAAAGGGAATCAATTATAAGGTGGTTACCCTTGATTACAGCACCATTCCGAGAGCAATCGCCAAACGAAATACGCAGGGGTTCATCAAATTATTGGTAACGTGCGATGATCACATGAAAATTCTGGGTATGAAGGTAGTGGGTAATCAAGCCAGCAGCGCCATACAGGCCGTTGCCTTGTTAATCTCAATGAATAAGGGAATTGAAGAATTAGCCGAATGCGTTCATCCGCACCCAAGCATTACAGAAGGCATTCAGGAATGTGTACGCATGTTGTTGGGAAATTCCACTCTTAAACCTTCATTATTGCGCAGCAGGCTTACCTGCCGCCAGTATTGTAATAACCATTATGAGGATATAAAATTTTAATTGCAAGGTAATTACGCCACTCATTTGAAATGATTTTTAGGCTGCGTAATTTGAGTATTGTTAAGTGGATGTTGGCTTTAATGCTTTTGATATGGAAAGAATAAAATCGAGTTCAAAGTTCTTTGTCTCACTTTTAGTGGTGACTTTGATTTTTACATCCTGTTCCTTTGATAAATTATATCAGTCTAAGCAACGTGCTAAAATACATGCCTATGAGCAAATCGATTTTCAAAATCTGATGAAACGTTACATGGCGAAAGAAGGAGCAGTGGAAGATGATGTTGAGGGTATTTATTCTGTCTCGCTAGTGGTAACAAAACGAAGCAAAGGATTTTTATCGAATGTGGAGAAAGAAAAAGTGACACTACGAAATGAGAACTATCAGCAGGTAGCGATTATACGCGATACGTTTAATCCAAATCGAGAGTATCTGGAAATAGAATTGGATCCACGTTATTCGATAAGTTACTCTGTGCGTGGCGAATTTAACCGACTGTCTGACTCGAATATTCTGATGTATAACCATTTTGATTCCCGCAAGGATAACACCACTTATACTTTTACTTATGACCAGGATAGAGACATGCTGGAAGGCGTGCGAAAAGTAAATAAAGGTCAGGCGGAGTATATGTATAAGCTCACCTACATGAAGTTGCATCCGAAGGAGGCTGAGATTTCGCGAAGATAATCTCAGAATTATTCTGTTCTAAAAGTTGCTATGTAGGGAGCACCATTTAAACTTTGTTGATTTGATAGACTTGCTGGAGTAAACTCTATCACTAACGTGATTCTTGATTCGATAGCTCCCTGAATATTTTCACCGGCTTTCCATTTACTTTTTAAAATAATTTGTTTCAAATTATCATCCATTGGAATAATGGGTTCCAAGCCTTTGCTTACTAAAGTGCTTACAACACCATTGGCATCAATTATTAAATCATAGAATTGCGCTGACTTCACATTTTGATTTATTACGTATTTCTGTTGCACACGTTTTTGTGCAAGGCTTTCAATTTGGGATTTATTGATGTATAGAAGTTCAGGTTTCTTATTTCTTAGTTCAGTGCATGAAATCACCATTCCTTTTTCAATCTGATAATAATATTCAGGTTCCAGAAATGTGAGTATGCTTTTGGTATGGTATTCACGTTGAAAACGATTGGCAGAACTGGATAACGACCCTAAGACAAATTTTCCATTGTCGAAATATTCAATCGCCAAAGTCTTTTCTTCGCCAGTACTTGTTCTTTCCCAAATGCGCCACTTTCCTTCCATTACACCATACATCACCCGGCCGGAAGCATAGATAGTTTGATTCAATACGAGTGAATATACTTGACCTTTAAATTTGCCGCTACCATTGCGGATTAACTTTTTACCATTTGTAGTGATAAGGTTTATCTCCAGATTTTTTTCATCGTAGATAACTTCTTTCACTAACGCACCGATTTCATCAAAGTGTTTCCAATCACCAATTGGTTTATCGTCAACAAACCGGCCGCTGCTTTTGAGGGTGCCATTCATGTGGTAAGCATTGAATACACCATTTCTTAAACCTTTCGAATAACTTCCATTTCCGAGCAATTTACCCTCCAGGGTCAGGTCTTTGTAAGGACCATCCTGAAATCCATTTTTGTTGACTCCTGTTTTGCGCACTACTTGTGCGCAAGGTGGTTCGGTGAGTTGGAATTTATCCGTTAGATAGAGATAGGCGCTGTCTGTACCAATCCTTTTGAAATACTCTAACAACACTGTGTCTTTCTTATTGGATTTCGAATGAGCTTCTGCTACAGCGAATGTGAGAATGAAAGTAATAATCAAAAGTGCACCCCTAATTAGTTTAATGTAATTCATGAATACGAGTATAGGAAAAACTTTACTAATAGAACAGCTAACCGGCAGGGTAGTTATGCCAATGAATTACCTTTAATAATAGCAAGTAAATTGATGCAAAGACTTTCTTTCCAGTTTCGGCACAAATGTTTCTTCATGCGGATAACCTACAGGTATCAGCAGAAATGGCCGCTCATTTTCCGGTCTTTTTAAAATAGTGGTAAGAAAATTCATGGGGCTGGGCGTGTGGGTAAGCGCTACCAAACCAGCATGATGTATTGCGGTTAGTAAAAACCCGCATGCAAGACCCACCGATTCATTGACATAATAATTATTTCGCTTTCTTCCGTCTGGTAATAAGTCATAAGCTTTTTTAAATACGACTATCAGGTAGGGTGCTATTTCTAGAAATGGTTTTTGCCAATCGGTTTGCAGGGGCTTAATATCTTCCAGCCATTCTTCGCTCATCCTGCTTGCATAGCTTTCCTGTTCTTCTTTTTCTGCGGCTTTTCTGATTTCTGTTTTCAGAGCCGTATCACTCACTACACAAAATGTCCATGGTTGTTTATGCGCGCCTGAAGGTGCCGTAGAAGCTGCAAGTAAAATATTTTCTATTACCTCTTTTGGAATAGGCCTGGATGAAAAATCACGCACCGTTCTTCGCGTGTTCATCCAACTATAAAAGTCTTTGCTGCGCTGCAGCATTTCATCTTCCGGGTACGATTCGTGTGAATAAGATATGAAGGGATGACCATCAATCAGTCGCGTGTGAGGAGTGTTCATAAATATGGAATTGTTCCATCAAGTTATGAATTTGGCACGCGGAACAGAAGCAAAGAATATCTTTTTACTTCTTGTGCCGTTGTTTTAACACTTCAATTACATCTTTCAGCTGATATCCCTTAGCAGCCAGCAATACGAGGTAGTGATACATCAGGTCGGCTGATTCGTTGAGAAATAATTCTTCATTATCATCTTTGGCTTCTATAATCAATTCCACTGCCTCTTCGCCAACTTTTTGTGCTAC
>JALOMN010000244.1 GCA_025455445.1 Cyclobacteriaceae bacterium | reverse complement strand
GTGCCACCATTTTGAGGTGTGCCCAACAAACTGGTAAATAAATTAAAGGCTGTTTCGGTATTACATGCAGCCACTGTATTGTCAGTTCCTGCATTTGGTGCTGCAATTACATTCACCGTGACTACTGCAGTTGCATCTGCACAAGGTGCCGTTCCAGCTATCGTATATCGAAAGGTATATGGTCCAGCCGCAGCGCCATTGAGGTCAACTGTGTTGCCTGTAATCGTGCGAGCTGGTCCTGTTAATTGTATCCATGTACCTCCATTCTGAGGTGTACCCGCTAAACTTGTAAATAAGTCAAAAGCAGTTTCGGTATTACATGCGTTCACGGTATTGTTTAAACCCGCATCTGGTGTAATGCTTACATTCACAGTTACTACCGCAGTGGCATCCGGACATGGAGCTGTGCCTAAAACTTTATACTCAAAAGTGTATGCTCCTGCTGTTGCCCCAACCAAATTTACAGTGTTACCGGTAAGTGTGCGCGCAGGTCCTGACAATTGCGTCCATGATCCTCCTGCCTGAGGCGTGCCGCCTAAACTTGTGAATAAATCAAAAGCAGCTTCTGTATTACATGCATTCACCGAATTATCTAAACCGGCATTCGAAGCAGCAGTAACTGTAACCGTAACCACCGCAGTGGCATCCGGACATGAAACAGGACCTAAGACTTTATATTCAAATGTATAAACACCGGCTAGTGCTCCATTAAGATCAACTGTGTTGCCAATAATGGGTCTCGGTGCACCAGTTAGTTGTAACCAGGAACCACCTGTATCCGGGGTTCCACCCAAGCTACTAAATAAATTAAAGGCGCTTTCATTATTACAGGCAAGTACTGAATTATTTAAGCCTGCATTAACAGGGTTATTCACAGTAATTGTAGGATTGCCATTCAACACAAGTGCATCGCAACCATTGGCAGCAGTAACACCAAGTAATGAATAAGATGTAGTTACCAATGGCGTAATCGTGATAGGTGTTCCACTCACATAGTTATTAATTACAGGCAAACCACTTATTAAAACAGTATAAGGTGAAACTCCTCCTACTATAGTTACTGATAAAGTGGTCGACTGTCCATTATTACAGATTACATTTGAACCCGCCACATTTAATGTTGCACTGGAAGGTGGCGTAGGATCTGATATTAAAATCGGGCCAACCGATTGTGTACATGTTGTTGCCGGATCAGAAATAACCAATGAATAATTTCCACCGGATAAACCTGAAATATCCTGGGTAGTAGCAGTGAATCCATTCGGCCCCGTCCATGCATAGATATAAGAACCTGAGCCACCGGTTACATTAATATCGATTGCTCCATCGGGTGTAGTGCAAGAAGTGCTATTGCTTGAAGAAACAACCGAGGGGCTGATGGTAGGGTATAAGAAAATTGTAGTTAAGGCAATAGCATTGCCATTATCGTCTGCAACTACTATCAGATAAGTTGTACCTGCAGGAGCGGGCAAACCAGAAAGACCAGAGACAGTTTGCGGTACACCTACTGTTAAGTTGATAGGACCTATAGGCGCACCACTACTAAATACAAATCCGGAAATTGTTCCTGAACCGGAAGTAACTAAAATCTGAAATGAGCCATTGGCTAAATTATCACAAGCATCCTTCTTATTCTGAATTGAAAAAACAGGTTGAGCCAGTGAGATGGTTGCACTCGCAAGCAATAGACCGAAGGATAAAAAAACAGATAGAAAAGTAAACCTTTTATTCATTTATCAGATTTCCACTTGTATGTGCGTTGGACAATAATTAGAGGATTCATCTCGTCCCACCACCACAACCGCATATACCCCTCTGGACAACCCTTTTAATTCGCTCTCTTTTAAATCTTTATAATAATATTTTTTCGGGCCCACTACTGAGATTAGTAATGAAGACGCATTGTGTCCTTTATAATCAATTACTAGTGTACCCGTTTCCTTGCTATCTGATTCAAATTTTACCTCTGCTTTTATATCAATCTTTTTGCAGGCTGTATCAGAAAAAACTGGATTTAGATTTTTGAGACTAAATCCGCTGATGGCAAAAAACAGGATAAGCAAGAATAAAAATCTGGCTATGAAGTATCGGTGAGTGTTACCTTTTAAAAACATAATTGTAGCAAAATAAGACAATTAACCGGTTTCAACAAGCGCATCAAATTTTGTGTGTGGCACATCTATCCCGCTTCAGAAGTAATTAAAAAAATATAAACCTGTTTCGTATCAGCCTTAAAGGCAGTAAAAAAAATTGAATCTAAAACTTTCTGTTTAAAACTTCGCTTAGTAGAAAGGCTCTTTTAAAACTCTGTTTACTTGCCAGTTCTTTTCTGAGTTGTGATGCTACACTATTTTGCTGCACACGACTGTTATATTCTTTGAACTGGCCAAACGTGACCTTGGTATCTTCTACTTTCATTGATTCCTCCAGCGAGGGGCGTTCAAAGGCAGCCATCTTTGCCTTTTCATAGGTATCATAAATTACATCATCCTGATGGGTATCATAGATGACAGGCTTCTGAGTTACTTCCTCTTCCAGATTGTCATCATAATCCTCGTAGTCTGACTCATATTTTCTTTCTTCCAACACCGGTTTATATGAGGGTGGCGCAGCAACAGGCTTGGCGGGTGTTTTGGCACTTTGTATCTCCCTTAATAAATCCTCAAATGAAATAGGCTTATTTTGGGGTGTATTATCTACGTCTGAACCAGGGTCAAAAGAAGTCGGTTTCTTTTTGCTGGAGCGCGCAATCAGAGTGATTACGATGATAATGATATAAATCCAAAACTGAATATCCATAATTACTTCAAATTTATTGAAATATTTGAAAATTATGTGTTTTTACGTGTTTTTATGTCTGGGATAAATTGTGGAAGAATTGGGCATATCCACTTTCACAAATGTCATCCATCCGGTTATCTTTGCCCTCCAGTTTTTTTTAGACAACCACTAAATTCTGAAGTAGTCCATGCAATTATCAAAGTTGGAGATTAAAGGTTTTAAGAGTTTTGCAGATAAGATTGTTATCAATTTTGATGAGGGTATTACCGGCATTGTAGGTCCTAATGGATGCGGAAAATCCAATGTAGTTGATTCCATTCGTTGGGTCTTGGGAGAACAAAAGACCAGTGCCCTCCGCTCTGAAAAAATGGAGAACGTAATTTTTAATGGCACCAGCCAGCGTTCGCCTCAGCAGATGGCAGAAGTATCACTCACCATCAACAACACTAAAAATATTCTTCCCACTGAATATTCACAAGTTACCATTACAAGACGACTCTATCGCTCAGGTGAAAGTGAATACCTGCTTAATGGTGTTGCTTGTCGCTTGAAAGATATCACTAACCTTTTTCTGGATACCGGTGTAGCATCCAACAGCTATGCTATTATTGAATTGGGAATGGTGGACGATATCCTGAACGACCGCGATAATTCACGCAGAATGTTATTTGAAGAGGCTGCAGGCATCTCTAAATTTAAAAAACGCAAGAAGGAAACGTTAAAAAAACTGGAAGACACCGATGCGGATTTAGAGCGTGTGGAGGACTTGTTATTTGAAGTTGAAAAAAACATGAAGAGCCTGGAAAAACAGGCAAAACAAACCGAGCAGTATTATAAAATCAAAGAAGACTATAAAGAGAAAAGCATTCAGCTTGCCAAGGTGGTGGTGAATAAGCAAAAAGATGAACTGAATCACGCCCAAAAACAAATTGAAACAGAGCAAGACCGCAAAACCAAACTTACCACCCAACTGGCAGAGCAAGAGGCGTTGATTGAAAAATCAAAAGCCGACCTCATCATTAAAGAAAAGACCCTTTCATCCAGGCAAAAAAATATCAACGAATTTGTTTCTAAAATTCGAGCCTATGAAAGTGACAAACAGATAAAAAATGAGCGACTTCGCTTTCTTAACGACCGTGTCAATAATCTTAAAGAACAAATTGACCAGGATAAGAAAAGCAATGAACGCGCACGCTTCAGTATTCAAAGCCTTGAAACTGAAAGAGATTCTGCACAAACCATTCTTACTGAAATCACTTCAAAGCTAGAATCTCTTAAAGCTGATTATGAAGCCCAAAAGGCAACC
>JALOMN010000243.1 GCA_025455445.1 Cyclobacteriaceae bacterium | reverse complement strand
ACTCGAGAGATAGACAAGTTCATTTAGTTTTTCCTGCAATGTCCACTTCTCTCCATCCGGGCCGCGACCATACGGAGGCGGGTCCATAATAATACCATTGTATTTGTTACCACGCTTCACCTCGCGTTTCACAAATTTAAGTGCATCTTCATACACCCAGCGAATATCCGTGAGCTTGTTCAGTTGCATGTTCTGGTTGGCCCAGTTTAACCCGGGGCGCGATGCATCAACATGGGTAACTTCAGCTCCTGCGGCTCTTGCCACTATCGATGCCGCTCCTGTATAGGCAAACAGGTTCAGCACACGCGCACCAGAAATATTCCATGTCTTAATTGTATCATAAATAAAATTCCAGTTTTCACCTTGCTCAGGAAACATGCCCACATGACCAAAACTGGTAAGTGCCAAACGTAAATTCAGAGTTAGTTCGTTATACTGATACATTATTTGCCAGCTGTCTGGAATATTTTTTAATTTCTTCCATCCTCCTTTTATTTCCTCACCAAAACGATAATTTTCATTTTGTTCACGCGTGAAATGAGCCTGCGCTTTCTTCTTCCAATCTTCTTCACTCCACACCCGTTCCCAGATGGCCTGAGGCTCAGGACGTATGAGGATTACATTGCCGAAACGTTCCAGTTTTTCAAATTCACCACTATCAAGCAATTCATATTCTTTCCAGGAAGCAGGATAAAGGAGTTTCATTTTCTTTGATTGAATGCGAAAGGTAGGAAGTTTGATTCAACCATGAAAAGATATTCTTGCCCTGACAAACACATAAAAAAAATACAAACAAGCATTGTTCTTTGTGATGCTGCCGGAAAATAAAATGAACACTAAGTGGATCTTGGGTTGACGAAAAAAAATCGTTCCATTATCCGGCTCAAAACGATCAGAAATTCATGTCAAATTTCTACCCTTTCTATAACCCTTACGGGGATTGTATAACCGCCTTTGAGTTCTACAAAATCGCCACTCATTTCAATAAAATCACATAAAACTTCCACACGCTCACCCGTAGCCAGTTGAATTATCAGGCCTATTTCGTCATGATCGCTGTTGGTTTCATTCATTGCGGTATGTAAGTCATGAGTGCGTATTTTTTTGTGCTCAGGATCCCTGAGCACATCGAATGAAGGAAGATTCTCTTTTACAATCTGAGCAGGCGACATTTTTAATTTGCCTGAAGGCGCACGCCAGTGAGAAATCTGGCTGCGGAACCAGTGGTCTGCATGTTCAGTCCATTTGAAATGATCACGTATGTAAGCGATGGTATTTTTTTCAATATGGGTATAATCATTACCATCTTTTACTGCCTCAAAAATTTTTTCAGCATCCTGTTGCGAAATACGTCCATCACCTGTGCCTTCAACTGCCATCAATGCAATGTCGAGTAAGCGACTATCCATTTGTTTACCATCAATGGTTTTATAGTAGTTCATAGTAGTAGATTTATTAACCTTGTTATTTCCAAATAATAGATACACTCATTATCGCTCTTTTGTATGGCAATAAGTTACTGAAAGGTTAATGGTACAGGCAATGATTTTCATCATCGCACTGAGGCTTTAAAAAAAATTAATTTGACTAATTATTGGAATCTAAATAATCATCCCACTCATTATGAGGGCTTGTGGTGTCGCGCAAGAAAAGTGCGTATGAGGGCTTGTGTGGTTTACGCTTCAGAGCCATTTCGGCTTCTTCGGGCGTGAAATCTCCTTTCTTTGCATTGCAGCGCTTACAGGCCGTTACCAGGTTGGTCCAGCTGTGGGTGCCCCCGCGAGAACTGGGCAAGACGTGATCCAGCGTAAGGTCTCGCCTGGTGCCACAATACTGGCATTCAAAATTGTCACGCTTAAAAACATTTTGCCTGGTAAGCGTAACTCCTTTGTATGGAGCATTTACATATCGGTTTAAGCGTATCACCGAAGGCATCGGAAAAGACTGTGCAATTGAATTTATTTTGTGACCATTAGCTGAACGTACCATTTCACTTTTGTTGAGATAAACCAAAATAAAGGCACGCTGCACGGAGCAAACCATGAGCGGACTGAAATCCTGATTTAACACCAACACGCGGTTATTCATAAGGTGTAAGATAACCCGATAATTAGTATTTAACAAGTTTACGAACAGGGTGTTATGACCCTTTTAGGAAATTATTACCCTTCGGATTTCTTTAAGGGTATGGGTATAAATTTTAGAATCGGATCGTAGAATTCCTTCTTCCATCAGGTGGTCGACTCTAACCCGACCCATGGCATGGATTATCTTACGGTCTTCAAGAATGATACCCACATGTGAAATTTGTGAATCGTGTTTTGAAAAAAATGCAAGGTCGCCCGGAATAGCTTCTTCAAGCATATTAATTTTCTTTCCTTCATTTAGCTGTCCCATTACATTGTGGGGCAATGCATAACCTGCAATTTTAAATACCATTTGCACCAGCCCCGGTGCATCAATTCCAAAAGGACCTTTACCCCCTTGCAGGTAAGGTGCATTGATATATTTCAATGCAATATTTTTAATAAACTCTGCATCGCGCTTCTGGCCGAGGCTTTTTGCTTCGCCATTAAATGCAAACTGCTCTTCAATTTTAAATAATTCCGAATTTGATATTGGTACGATGCTTCCAATTAAAATAGTAACCGGGCTTTTCTTGAATAAAATTCCACAGGTTAAATCGGTAGTTATTTTGAAGTTGGCATGATTAATCTGATCAAAATATTCGCTTGATATGGTATGATGTTGTTCCACCTCTATCCAGCCTTCGGTATTATCAAAATGAGTTTTGATGTATACCCATTTACCTTCTTCTGATTTTCGTAATACCACATAATGGTCGCCAAACAAAAGTTGTGAAAGAATGGGGGCATCGTGCTGAGGAGCATTGCGCATGCACACTATCGCAAGTCGACATACTCCATAATCACAAATTTCTTCAACTTCTTTCATTACCTTACTTTTATGCGACTTAGTTCACGTTTCAAATCCTTTTCTTTAATGCTATCACGCTTGTCGTGCAGTTTTTTACCGCGTGCCAGGGCAATTTCCATTTTGGCAAGCCCACGTTCATTTATAAATATTCTGATTGGAATCAACGACAACCCTTTTTCTTCCACGCGTGATTCCAGTTTTTTTAGTTCTGATTTCTTTAGTAATAATTTTCGCTCACGTGCTGCCTCATGGTTATAATGTGTACCCTGGGCATACGGTGTAATCTGCACTCCTTTTACAAAAACCTCGCCATTAGCAAAATAGCAATATCCATCCTGCAAATTTGCTTTACCCTCCCGTATCGATTTTATTTCAGTGCCCTTTAATACAATGCCGGTAACGTATTTATCCAACAACTCATAATGAAATGAGGCCTGACGATTTCGAATATTAATATTGTCAGAAAACCGCTTTTCAGCCATTACCAAATAACTTTTTAAGTTTCTCCTTCTTTAACATTTTCTGGCCCGTTTTGCCACTGGCAATGATTCGATCGCCCGAACGGGCCTCTATTATACAAATTAATTCGTTACCGCGAATTGTTTCGATGGTAGCCGATATGGTCACTTCCTCACCCACTTTTGCCGGACTCTTATGTTCTACGCTTAAAAATGTGCCCACACCTTCTTCATCTTCCTCTTTCATCTCAAGAAAAAATTGCCTGGATGACCATTCAAAATCGCGCGCCAGTGAAAAGGTAGCATATACCGGGTGAAGCACAACTCCGTGAAAAGCGGCTACATCCTGTTCAGTCACCACCTTGGTATAAATTTTCACATCTCCCGGTTTAAAGATTACGTTCATGCCCCAATTGATAAATTCGCGATGGGTGCCACCTCCATCGAAGTAAATTTGTATTGCAAAAATTTATAATGTGCTGCCATGGCAATCATAGCTGCATTGTCAGTACAATATTGAAAATCCGGAATAAATATTTGCCATCGATGTTTAGCTGCAGCTTTTTGTATTGCTTCTCTTAAACCAGAATTAGCCGCTACCCCACCGGCAATAGCTACCTGTCGCACTCCTGTTTCAGTAGTGGCTCTTCTAAGTTTCTGCATGAGCATATTAACCAGGTGCTTTTGCAGGCTGGCACAAATATCATCGCGGTTTTT
>JALOMN010000242.1 GCA_025455445.1 Cyclobacteriaceae bacterium | reverse complement strand
AGTGCATCCATCGCGGCAAGCCTCACATTTGAATTAGGGTCTTCATTCATGGTTTTCACCAACACAAGTACAATTTCATCATCCGGTTTATCCATTTCAAAGGCCACGGATAAACCAACCATGCGCTGGCTTGCGGATTGTTGATTATTCAACATCGCCATCATCATCTTACGGTTTTCATCTACCTGTTGCTTTAATTCAGCAATTTGTTTTTCCTGCTCTTTGTTTTTATTTATCCAGTTGCCTATGGCTACTCCGGCTAATACGAATAAGAGTGCTGCTGCTGCGCGATATACCATCGGTGAAAAGAAAATGGTTTTTGTTTTCTTATCTGCCTGTATTTCTTTTTGCAGGAATTGTTCAAACTGTGCTTTCAACTTGCCGGAGGGCTCCAACGGCTGAATGTGATCCATTGTTTGGATAACTACTTTGAGTTGCTCATAGAGCGCAAAGGCTGCTTGATTTTGTGAAAACTCACGTTCCATTTCTGAACGCTCCAGATCATTCATCCTGCCATCGATGTAGTCAATTATTTTGCTCTCCAGTGTTTCTTTATCCATGACTCAGATATTTTCCAGTTGAAAATAATTTTCTCTTAATAAGCCTATTGCGCGGTGAACTTTTACTTTTACGTTGGTCACCGTCATATCCAGGTAGCCGGCCACCTCTTCATATTTCAGATTCTGAAAGCGAGTGAGCACCAGCAATTCGCGATAGTCATCCGGCAATTGCGACAGCGCGCGAATCAGTCGCTTTTCGTTTTCTTCCTGTTCGAAGGCATCAATGATATCCGGAATCTGTTCGCTCAGCTTTTCCACTTTTACATTGGCAGGCGTGCGCTGCTTTTGTTGTTGATAATAATCCGAGAAGGCATTACGTGCCATCTGGTATAACCACGATTGAAACTTTAACTCTGGTTTATAACTATGCCGGTATTTCAACATTCGTTCGAAGACATTTTGCGTGAGGTCTTCAGCCACTTCACGGTCGTTGGTCATTCGGGCCAGGAAGTTAAAGATTCGCTTATGGAACCTGTCAAAAAGCAAGGATGCCTGCGCGAGGTTGCCATTTTTCACAGCCTCCATGAGTTGTTCGTCATTCATCAGGTCGATACTTTTTGTCACGTTTCGGGTTAGTTACCGGAAGGGTTGGAAATGGTTACAATTAAAAGTAAAGAATTTTTGACGAGGCGCAGGACATGTCCGATGGCTAAGAAACCGGCATAATGGAAATTAATTTGACCCAGACTGCGTAAAGTGCGATAATGCTAGACTATTTAAAGGTTTTATAAGATAAAAAGCTGGCGGCCTATTTATGCCAGAAGTTATATCTGGGAGGAACTTGTTAAAGTAAAATATGCAACAATCCCTAACACCAATATTAATGCTGGTAAAAATGCACAAAGAGCACTCTTAATGAATAGCATAAATTTATTCTGATAAAATACTATGAAGTATTGATAGTAAAACCAGGTTCCGTAAGCCAAGGTTACCCAATAAAGAACGGCATCTGCTTTTTTTATGATAGAGATATCTTTGACGAATGAGGCCAATAAAATGAAAAGGATATTTAATATTAGTATTGCTGAAATTTTATAAGTATTCAGCACAAAATGTTCGGCATAATTCTGCATGGCGCGTTTAAAAAATAAAAAGCTGAACAGCGCATGAAAAGGAATGATTCCTAAGTAGAGGTATTTAGGGTGTTTTTTTATAAGCGACTCAAATCCCTCCACAATTTCCTTTTGTGTTTCTACTAAATCTGCATAATGGAATGGTGTAAGTTCTTCCACTAAGGAAAAAACAAGTAGAATGATTACTAAAAGCGTGAAATAGTTAAGGTGGGTTACCCGCTTACCTTTAATATATTCTCTTATTGAATGACCTGGCCGTGTAAATAATTCTTTAATAGAATATAAAAGACCTCTGTTGACATGTAAAATGGAAAAAAGGAAATCCTGTTTGAAAACATACTTTAATGTAAATCGATGAGTTTTGGCAGATTGACCACAATGACTGCAATAATCACCATTTAATTCTTTATTACAATTCAGACAGGTAGCGGTCATTTCTTATTGAATTGATAAAATTAAAAGTACCTAATCTCTTTTACGTTTGAAATACATCTAACCTGAAATTACTATGGATTGCAAATCGATAAACAAAAAAAGGGCAGTAATCCGCCCTTATTATACAATCATAAAGTTGCTTATTATTTCACAGGAACAATTTTCAACAACATGCCTGGAGTTTCTGTGGCTACATACAAATAACCATCCGGGCTTTGTTCGATCGCGCGCACCCGTGCAATTTTATCCAGTAACTTTTCCTGCTTCACAAATTTTCCCTGGGCATTTAATTCTACCCGCGCTACATGTTGCATGGCTAACGCGCCTATCATCAGGTTGCCTTTCCAGTTGGGATATTTATCGCTGGTAACAATCGCCATTCCGCAGGTAGCGATGGAAGGCACCCAATAAAATACGGGTTGCTCCATTCCTTCTTTTTCCGTGATAGCGGTGATGGGTGTGCCATCGTAATTTTTTCCATAGGTGATTACAGGCCATCCATAATTTTTCCCCTTCTCAACTTTATTCAATTCATCTCCGCCCATCGGACCATGCTCCACATCCCACAACGTTTGTGTGGCAGCATCATACACTACACCTTGAGGATTGCGATGACCATAACTCCAGATTTCTGGTTTGGCATTTGGAGTATTTACAAAGGGCTTGTCAGCGGGCACTCTGCCATCTTCATGCAGGCGTAAAATTTTTCCCAGATGATTGGAAAGGTCCTGTGCATTTTCTTTGGTGCCGCGTTCACCGGAAGAGAAGAAGATATAACCCTTACCATCAAACACAATGCGTGAACCAAAGTGAGCCCCTGAGCCGGTCAATGGCAGGGCACTAAACAACTCTTCCAAGCCGGTGAGATTGTTGCCATCAAGTTTGCAGCGTGCCACCACAGTGCCACCCCCTCCTTCGCCTGGTTTTGAATAAGTCAGATAAATCCAACCATTATTTTTATAATCAGGATGGAGCTTGATATCCATCAAACCACCCTGACCAGTGGCAAACACTGCGGGTACGTTTCCGATTTTTTCAGGCAGCAGTTTTCCGTCTTTGATGATTCTGATATCACCGGCACGCTCTGTCACTAAAATTCTTCCATCCGGCAGAAACGCAATACCCCAAGGGTTGGTAAGCTCAGAAGTGATGGTATCGACACCGAATTTTTGTTTTTCTGATTCAATGGTCGTTCCTGTGAAAGGAATTTCCACAACAGATTCATTCTTGGTGCACGAAACAAATAATGTGGTTGCAATCAACCATGCCGTATAAATGAATTGTTTCATAAAGTTGACTTTTAAATATTTTGAGCTGCGAAGTTAATCATTGCGCGGCTTATCAGGCTGAGAAACTCTTATGTCTTTTTGTAGGCAAAACGAAAGTCGCATCGGGCGCCACCATTTGCTATCGTATTCGTTCTAAGCAAGGTCAGTCCTGCAATTTCAGAGGTTATATAATCCACCTCACACAGAATTCTGGCATAGGCTTCCTGCTGGTTCTTTTTAAATAGTTTGCAAATACCGCATTCCACAATATCAAATCCAAAAAGAAATTTTCCCTTTTCTGCTGAAACATACTCCACTGCAAAACCAAGTGAACCGGATGGCATTTTAGTTTTTTCAATTTTTCGCTTTAGCAATGTTTGAATCAGGGTAGTGGTTACGACTTTAGTTAACAGGCGCTTTAGAAAAAAGTGAAATTTGCTCTTAGGACGCACAAGTTCAGAAGCTATTTTAAGGCAGATACTCCGAATTTCATCAAAAGAGTAAGACTTCTTGTGCATGGTTGTGATTAATGCCAGAAACAATGCGGCAGTTTCCAGACGTGAATCCATTGGGTTTTTAC
The DNA here is from genome assembly GCA_025455445.1 of Cyclobacteriaceae bacterium. Classification (GTDB taxonomy): domain Bacteria; phylum Bacteroidota; class Bacteroidia; order Cytophagales; family Cyclobacteriaceae; genus ELB16-189. The sequence continues at coordinate 227 of JALOMN010000242.1, read as the reverse complement.
TTTCTCTGATAAAAGATAATTGAGTTTGAAGTTCCCGAAATTCTGTATCAGTAGTATGCCATATCGTGTGGGATTCTTCCGGGTGATTCGCCTCCAGCGTTTTTCTGAATATTACCTTTTGTTCAGTAAGGTTCATGTTAGCAAAGATATTTAACTCTTAACGAAATGTATTACGTTGTTGATGCATATAGAATCGTAGACCACTGCAAGTTAGTATTGCGGGCATT
>JALOMN010000241.1 GCA_025455445.1 Cyclobacteriaceae bacterium | reverse complement strand
CATGGTGAGCAGAAAGTTGCAAACAGAATGAGTTCCGCAACAAAATTAAGTTTACTCCAAACATTATTTTATTTTTACCCATCAACAATTTCGCAGAATGATTGATCCAAATCTCTTGCTGGCTAAAGGCGCTACCTATAAAAAGTTGGCTACCGGTGAAATACTATTCTCTGAAGGTGATGTATGCGAATATTATTTTCAGATTACCAGAGGACAGCTTCGATGGGTTAATTTCAACAACGAAGGTGATGAATATCTGCAAACTGTTGCAGACGAAGGATCGTCCATCGGAGAACTGCCTTTGTTTGATGGCGAAGTATATGCCGCTACGGCCATTGCCAACAAACCTTCGCAGGTGTTGCGTCTACCCAAAAATTTATTTCATCAGCTACTATACGAACATCCGCATATCCATTATAAATTTTCACATCTGCTTACACAACGGCTTCGCTTTAAATTTTTTCTGTTAAAAGAAATAGCCCATCATGATTCAGAGAAAGTAGTAGAGGCTCTTCTTAGCTTTCTGAATAAAAAGAAAGAACACCTCTGTGGTACTTGTAACCAGATAAAACTCAACCGAAGGCAGATCGCGCAAATGACAGGATTGCGTGTGGAAACCGTGATCAGAGTAATGCGCAACCTGAGTGAAAAAGGAATCATTCAAATCCACAAACGAAAGGCCTATTATGGAAATAGCACAGGGTGTATTAATTCCCGCTGCCCTTCCTAGTCGGTTAACATTTTTAGAATTTTATGTTAGTGATTTACCCGCTTTAGCAAAGGCAAGGAAAGCGCCTGCGCTATAGCCGCAGAAGTAATTTCACCTGCTTCGCTAAAATTCCATACGAAAAGTGATTGTATCGGATGTTCATTACGAATCGACTTGATAGCCTCTATCGTAAGCCGCTTTGCAATACCTTTTCTTCGGTATTCTTCCAGCACCATGGCCGAGCATAAGTAAATTGCATTATATTTTACATGTAACGGTGTGCGTTCATAGAGTTCTCTTTCAGAAATTTCACCCTTAGTAAACTGATTCATTAATTCGAGTGTGGTAGGAATTACAAGCACCCAGGCTACCGGGCCGCGGCCATCGTCATACTCGCTTACGGTGGCAGGATGAATTCTTCGCAAATGATCGAGCACTTCTTCATTCACATCCAGTTGATTCGGATCGCTTTTTACGGCAAATACCTCGTCAGCCAACTGAATCATACGCTCGAAATTGCTTAATGCCATGAGTAAAAAATCCTGATGATATCTCAAATGTAATTAATAGATTTCAGGCTGAGCAGGTGAAGTGTTTTTAAAATAATAACCCTGCACCGTTTGGAATTATCCGTTAACAACAAAACGTAAAATTATGAGCAGAACAAAAGTTGCCATTTTAGGATGCGGCTTTATCTCCGATATCCACATGGAAAGTTATGAACGCTTTGTGCCCGATGCAGAAGTAGTGGCCGTGTATAGTCGCGATATCAAAAAAGCAAAAGCCTTTGCCGACAAACATCATATAAAAAATAGTTACGATTCAATGGATGCTATCATCCATGAATCGGGTTGTGAGGTGGTAGATATTTGTTTGCCCAATTTCCTTCACGCCCAGGCAACCATCAAGGCGGCTAAAGCAAAAAAACATATCATCATAGAAAAGCCTTTGGCTGTAACGCTGGAAGAAGCAGACGAAATGATAAAAGTATGTGCAGAGGAAAATGTAAAACTGATGTATGCCGAAGAGTTATGCTTTGCCCCTAAATATGAGCGAGTAAGAAGCCTGGTGAAAGAGGGCGCCATCGGAGACATCTACATGTTAAAACAGGCGGAGAAGCATTCAGGTCCGCACTCCGATTGGTTCTATGATGTGAACCTCGCGGGTGGTGGTGTGTTGATGGACATGGGCTGCCATGCGTTTGGCTGGTTCTTCTGGATGTTAAATAATGCAAAAGTGAAAAATGTGATGGCTACTATGAACACGGTGTTGCATAAAGGCCGCACCAAAGGTGAAGATAACTCGGTGGTGATTGTAGAATTTGAAAACGGTGCAATCGGAATTGCTGAAAACAGCTGGGCACGCCATGGTGGTATGGATGATCACTGTGAAGTATATGGAACAGATGGTTTGATGTATGCCGATCTATTCCGTGGTAATGCTGCCCTTGCGTATAGCCGCAAAGGATTTGGCTATGCCATGGAAAAAGCAGATACTACCACCGGTTGGACATTCCCGATTTTTGAAGAAGCCTTTAACCAGGGCTATCCGCATGAGCTGAAACACTTTATTGATTGCGTGCGTAACAACAAGCAACCACTGGTTACGGGAGAATTAGGAAGAAAAGTGCTAGAGGTAATCTATGCTGCGTATGCATCGGCCGGACAAGGAAAGAAAATTGAATTGCCCTTCGCACCGGTAGTGAAAAAGCCGGTCGATTTGTGGTTGAAGTAAAATGGTTTTGAATTAACTAATCAAAAGTCAGGTTCGTAGCCTGACTTTTTTCATTTTAATGAAGGCGGCAGAACATATGTACTAACTTTATCAAAAGAAAAACTTACAGCACATATCGCATTACCGCCACCACATGACACGCAGTGCCAGCCATGACAAACAAATGCCAGATGAAGTGATGATAACGCACCCGATGATCATACGCAAAGAATAATATACCGGCCGAATACATCACTCCACCTGCAATCAACCAAATCAATCCCCAGGCGGGCAACGTTTCATATAAAGGTTTTGCCGCAAACACTGCAATCCAGCCCATGCCAAGATAAAGTGCCGTAGATAGTCCGCTCGCTTTCACACTTGCCACCGACTTGAGCACCACTCCTGCCACGGCAAGTATCCACACAATTGCAAAGAGTGACCAACCCCAGGCGCCAGGCAATACAGTTAAGGTAAAAGGTGTGTACGTACCTGCTATCAGCAAGAAGATTGCACTGTGATCAAAGATGCGAAAAACGCGTTTTGTTTTATTATGAGGGAATGCATGATATAATGAAGAGGATAAGTAAAGTACAATCATGGTCGCGCCAAAAATACTTACACCCACTATGGTGGCTGCTCCCAGTGGAACCGCTTTCACAATCATGATGGGAGTGACAGCAATCGCTGCCAATGCACCTACTCCATGGCTCACGCTATTGGCAATCTCTTCTCCTAAAGTTTGGTGGCGCTCTGCCGTTGCCGATGCTTTCATAATTTGCAAATCAAAGTGCGTAAAACACTGCTCTTAAATTACTATCTGGTTTTGCCCCTTGACTATCGAATTGAGCTCACTCAGGATTTGATGTTTTCGCTTTGGGATCTTTTCCTATCCACGAGTGTTGCCATCCTATCGAGAACGTGGTGAAGTCCTGACCTACGCGAACCACTGCACCTGTGCTGGCGGCAAGTTTGAGCGAATTACTTTTTCCGACCGGCATCACAGCAGTTATTCCGACACGGGTGTTGTTCTGGCGATCATCATTATAGATACCCTCAATAGAAGATGTACCCCCCACATAATAGGTCGCATTCCATGCCACCCAAAACCTGGGAGTGATGTTATAGCTGATATGGGCCTGAAAGGAACCCATCGGTTCCTGCGCGCGCGAGGAATTGCCCGGATAAAATGAATTGTTGGTGGTGAAGAACCATATCCCTGAATACACATCGATGAGCCAGCGCCTACCCAACGGCTGTGAAATTGCTAACTCAGGTCTAAAGGCCCAGCGGTTTGTGCCTAGGTTTATTAACTTATCTGAAAAAAATTCACCTGTAGGAGCGGTCATATTTAAGCTTAACCCGATGATGGTTTTCTTTGGTGCCTTCAATACTTCTGCTAGTCCGGCTGCGGGCGCACCATATAACAACATTGTTAATCGCAAACGAGAGTCAGCAAAACCAGATCGGGTAATACTTTGTGCCTGGCCTACAACTTTGCCTGAAACCTGTGCCCAGGAGTAAGGTACTGCCACCAGGGCCTGTGAAGTGAAACCGAATAAATTAAATGTGTGCACATAGCCAACGGATGCGGACTGCACATCGGCTTCCAGATCTTCAATCGGTACGGTGGGATCAGTTACCACTCCACCATAGGAATAAGCAAAGCCTGTAACTATTGTATTTGTGCGTATAGGCAGGCGAAGGTATGCGCGTGGATCCAAATCCTGCGCTGT
>JALOMN010000240.1 GCA_025455445.1 Cyclobacteriaceae bacterium | reverse complement strand
CATCATCTCACGCTGCTTATACCACGGATTGAATTTATTATTTAACAGGAAGGGCATGTTTCTCATAAACCATCTGCCAACTGCACCTGAAATCTTATAGAGCGTGGGATGTGATAAAATATAGGCGGTAAGTTTGAGTCCTGCTTTTTTTGATGTAGTTACATAGCCTTCCTGCACGATTACCTGGCGCCACTTAAATAGTTGTTGATGAATGTCAATCTTAACTGGACATACATTGGTGCAGGAACCACACAGGGTAGAAGCAAAAGGAAGATCTGCATTCTTTTTAATGTCGAAGGCAGGAGCGAGTATCGAACCAATAGGCCCTGCAATCGCAGTATGATAACTATGACCACCACTTCTTCTATATACAGGACATGTATTGAAGCAGGCACCACATCGGATACACTTCAGTGCGGTTCTGAAATCATCACTGGCTAGGCGGTTGCTTCTTCCATTGTCAACCAAAACAATATGCATTTCCTGACCTTTGCGCGGTTTTTGAAAATGACTGGAGTAAGTAGTAATTGGCTGACCGGTGGCACTGCGGGCAAGTAATCTGAGAAAGATGCCTAAATGTTTCCGTTGTGGAATAATTTTCTCAATACCCATGCAGGCAATATGCACATCGGCTAATTGTACACCCAGGTCGGCATTACCTTCATTGGTGCATACTACAAACTCTCCGGTTTCAGCAATTGCGAAATTCACACCTGTGATAGCAATTTTACTGCTTAAAAAATGTTCGCGTAAATGAGTGCGCGCTGCGGCAGTTAAATAGATTGGGTCGGCATTCCCTTTCGGTGTGCCAAGGTGTTCATGAAAGAGTTCACCAATTTCTTCTTTCTTCCAATGGATGCAGGGCAACACAATGTGACTTGGCGCTTCATTGGCTAGTTGGACAATGCGTTCCCCTAAATCAGTATCCACTACTTCCACACCTTGCTCAGTCAAATACTCATTAAGTCCGCATTCTTCAGTGAGCATCGATTTACTTTTTACAATGTGATTGACGCTGTGCTTCTTAATGATGGAATGAACTATCTCATTATGCTCTTTTGCATCGGTTGCCCAATGAATATGTATTCCGTTATGGAGTACATTTTTTTCAAACGCTTCTAAATAATCATGTAGATTACTGAGAACATTATTTTTGATTTGTGATGCCACCTCGCGCAGTTGTTCCCATTCGGCAAGTTGATTTGCCGCGCGGTCTCGCTTTGCGCGAACAAACCATAATGTCTCGTCATGCCAATCCACGCGCTTGGTTTCGCGATTAAATTTTTCGGCCAGTTCGCTATGTGTTTTGTTCGTGTTCGTCATTTTTACTATGTCAGCCTGAGGTTCTCGAAGGCTGATATATTTATTGTTGTCAGTTTTCGAGAGCCTCAAACTGACAATTTTAAGTTTTGTTCGAATTAAGTATCTCTGCAATATGAATCACTTTCACATTACTTTTTTGTCTTTTTAAAATTCCCTCCAGATGCATGAGGCAACTCATGTCTACACCGGTGATGTATTCCGCACCATGTTGGATGTGGTCTGCTACTCTGTCCTGACCCATCTTTGCACTCACCGCTTCTTCAAACACGCAAAAAGTTCCGCCAAAGCCACAGCATTCATCTTTTCTGCTTAGTGGAATTAGTTCAAGTCCGTTCACCATTTTTAAAAGACTTTCTGGTTTTGAAAATGGATCCGCTACCAATTCAGACATCTGTGCGAGATGCAATCCGCGCAAGCCATGGCAGCTTTGGTGCAAACCAACTTTATGTGGGAAATGAGCCTGCACTGAAGTAACTCCAATTATATCTGTCAGAAATTCTGTTAGTTCATATATACTTTTTCTGATTTTTGTGGCCTGCACTTCTTCTTTATCATCATGCAGGTGTTCCTTGATGTGAAGTGTGCAACTTCCTGAAGGGCATACGATGTAGTCAAATTCTGAAAAGTTAGTAATGAAATTTTTGTTGCAGTCGTGGGTGAGATGCTCAAAACCTGAATTAGCCATCGGCTGACCGCAACAGGTTTGGTTTAAAGGAAAGGTTACATTTAATCCAAGCTTTTCAAGAAACTGCAAAGTGGCAATACCTACCTGCGGATACAGTTGGTCAATATAGCAAGGAATAAATAGCCCTATGTTCATATCACTTCGGTGAATAGTCAACTAACTTAATCATATTTGAATCGATTGGTTTATGATTCCAACGAGAGTGAATAGCTAACGCTGCACCGATCGCGGTTGCTTGCGCGACTGTTGCAGCATATACTTTTATATTTGGATAAGCTTCTGCTAATAAATTCATATAGATGGAATTATGACTAAATCCGCCATCTACAAAAATACGGGTTACATTGCTATTCTTCAGAACAAGATTCGTAGAAGTTACTTGTTGTTTAACTAAGCTCATCATAAAATGAGTATATGCTTCCGCAAAGGATGAGTAAGCTGAAAGATTTTCCGATTGATAGGGCGTTGAAGTAGTTGTTTGTTTAAGCCCTGATTGATACGTTATCGAATTATAGAAATCTTCTGATACATTGAAATACGCTGACATTCGTTTTGTTTCCTTTTCATGTTGAAAGCCTGCAAACAAACGCGAAGATTTTACAGGTTTACCTTCATAGGTAAGGTAACAGAGACAATCCTGGTTCAATTCATTTTCGGTAAGTGGTGAATGATTGAATGGATTCATACTAATGCACCACGTGCCGGTGGAAATAAGAATAAAAGGTTCTGTAAAGCAGGTAAGATAGGGGATAAGCGCGGCAGAGCTATCATGAAGACCGATACCTGCATTCATTGAACGTTGCTGGATGTTTATTCTGTTGGTTTCTGAGCTGGAGTGAATGGGTGCAAGTTTATCTAAGATGCCTTCCTTTGTTACCCATTCATGATAGTGGTTCTGCGTAAAATCCCACAGGTTAGTATGGCAGCCAATACTGGTAATACCGGAAACAGGAATTTTTGTGAACAGGTAACTGATATATTCAGGCAGGTGCAGCGAGTATTTGATTTTTCTGAACAATTCGGTGCGTTCATGTTTTAACCAATATAATTGCATGCCTGAATTTAAGTTTCCTAGCACAGGTGAAGCAGTAATTCGGGCGAATTGATTTTCTCCACCATATGTGTTGTAAAATTTATTTTTTAATTCTTCCGGGTATGTTTTGAGATAATTGTAAAGAGGTGCAACCGTTCTGCCTTCCTCATCGATATGGACAAAGCTGGCCCCATGTGCTGATATATTGAGTGCTTTAATTTCAAATTCATGCCACGCCAGTAAATCCTGAAAAGAACCCTTTACCCATTGTGTCAGCGCATCAACATCCTCGCAAGGAAAACCATCTTCGTCTGTGATGTCCGGCAAATGCATCGACTTCTCAAAACAAATCTGGTAATTCTCATCAAAGAGAAAAACTTTTTTGTTGGTTTTGCCGATGTCGAAAATTGCAATGACGGGAGTAGACATAAAAGGTTAGTCTTAAGACAAAAGATTATAATCCTGTAGATACCGTCTTAATACCTCGCTCAGAAATCAGTTGCTTGCGCACATATAATTCCCTGAAAAGTTGAATGGGCTGCAATGCTGCACCCGCTTTTAATCTTGCCTCTGCTACCAAAGGCCGCACATCCGTGCGATAGGCTTGTTGTAATATCTCTTGCGCTCTGGCTACATCATTATTTTCCTGGGCGCGGTTGAGCTCCCTGCGGTTAACCAGCAGTGCCTGTGCGTACGCAATCTTGATGGCTTCTACAGATTGCAGTAGATCTTCGAGCGGGTCTTTCACATTGTGTGAGGCATCAATCATCCAACCCAAATCAGTAGCGTGATTCATCTTGCGTGCGTCCATGCCTTCTACTAATTCATTAAATATCAGAAAGAGTTGATAAGGATTAATACTTCCGACTGTTAAATCATCATCGCCATATTTTGAATCGTTGAAATGAAATCCGCCCAGCTTGCCTTCCATTAACAAGAGTGATACAATCTGTTCGATGTTTGCATTAGGTAAGTGATGACCGAGGTCAACCAGCGTATATGCTTTTGGTCCAAGTTTACTTGCATACAGATATGATTGGCCCCAATCACCCACCGTCATGGAATAGAAATTCGGTTCGAAGGCTTTGTACTCCACAAACATCTTCCAGTTGGAAGGAAG
>JALOMN010000016.1 GCA_025455445.1 Cyclobacteriaceae bacterium | reverse complement strand
TGACCAGACATGATCGTGCTTGCGACTATCTTGACGAACATCCAGACTGGCAAAATAAAAACCGAATAACTTAACTTTTAAGATGAATGAATCCAGCAAATCCAGAAAGAGACCACTATGTTCATCCACCAACACTTTGCGCGCAGCATTCAGTTCTTCGACTAATTCATCTGCCTGATTATATCCTCTTTCAGCACTAAATGCCTCGATCATGATTTTATCCACACCTTTAAAAGTCAATCTCCTGCGCAAGGTGCGCACATCACGATAGTAACATTTTAGAATGCTCTCCTGCAAGCGTGCCGCTACCTTTAACGTTATCTCATGAGTTACAAAAGGGTTACCATCTCTGTCACCACCTGGCCAAAATCCAATTACAATGAGCCGGTTATTTTTCCATTCAGCAATTGGTATTTCCAACCCGTTTGCGAGCGTTTGTATAATTTCTGATATGGATTGGTAAAATACATTTTCGAGATACCAGCATAATGATACCGCCTCATCATAAGGAGTGGGTTTACTGTCGTTGATAAAACCTGTTTTACCTAATTGCTGAAGTAGCAGATTTATCTGTAACAAATCATGGGCACGAATTGCTTTTTCAAGATCAGTAAGAATGCCCAACACATGACCCGGATAAAACTGAGTCGGGTGGGCAGTGAGCACCGTGCGCAGGCTGAAATCTTCCAGACGTTGTTTCAGGGCTTCTTCTTTGCCTTCAAATTTTGCCTGAAGTAAAAGTGTGGAGATCGTTCCTTTGCCGGTGATATCATTGATTTGTTCGAACGCAGAATCCTCAATGGAATCAAAAAGAGCTACCTGTCGCTCGATGTATTGGATAAAGCTAAATAGTAAGTCAAACTGCTCGTTAGGTGCCGCTTTGGGGGTAAAGTCTCTGAAAAATTCTTCAATTATTTCGATGGCAGATTTGCCTTCTTCAAATCCTGCTTCACAACGCTGTTGTAGCAAAGGTAAAAGTGTGCCTGTGCGCAAAATATTCTGAAAAGGAAGCTGCAAAAAAAGGCTATTATAAATATGATAACGTGCCCCAATAGTCTGATTATAAGTCGCCATAGGTATTTTAAGATTGAACAAAGTAAAACGAAAGTGAGAGAAATCTTAAATAAATGTGAAATCAGATTTACGCAACGGTTTGTACCTTGTTAGAATGAGTAAAATATTTTATCTTTTCCCAGTAAACCTGGTGCCTATGAAAAATCTATACATTCTGCTCATAATCGCTATAATTTTTAGTTCTTGTCTGGGTTATAAAGAGTTGCCTGTAGAATATGACTATAGCTACAGAGGTAACTTTAAAAAATACAAAACATTTGATATCATGCATTCGATGGGGCTGGATGATTCTACCACCACCAATGAAATTATCGAAAAATCGATTGTATCGCGAATGAAATTTTTAGGATATAAGCAATCTGATTCCAGACCCCACCTTATTGTAGGTTTTAAGATGTATAATGATAGTCTTCGCTTCAACGGATATGACCAACCGGAAATTGAAGAATGGATTAAATCGCAGAAAGAAGACTTAAAATATGACCAGAAAAAGTATGATTTAAGAACAGGCACGTTATTAATTCAGTTTTTCGACAGACGTCAAAACCGCTCTATCTGGCAAGGTTATGCAACTACCGTGTATGGGAATATTAATTTTAACAATGAGCGCCAGCTGCGCAATGCAGTAATTTCCATTCTTGATAAATACCGCTTTATGGCCGAAGGATTTGGTGATGGAAATACGGCCCAAATGAATGATCCTGACCTCTAGCCTAAAAGAATCCCTATTTTGTTCAAAATTCAATGCATCGCGGGTTTTGCATTAGAAAAATAATTCTACCTTTGCGAACCCAATTTTTGGGGGTTATTGATTGCCCGATGGTGTAACTGGCAACACGCTTGATTTTGATTCAAGAAAGTCCAGGTTCGAGCCCTGGTCGGGCAACTAAAATCCCGGTTTAAAAGAGCCGGGATTTAATTTTAAAATAAAACGGTATGGCAGTAAAAATCTTTTCCGGTCGTGCAACCACCTATCTGGCGGAAAAAATAGCACATGCCTATGGAGAACCACTCGGAACCGTTAATTATCAGCAATTTAGCGATGGTGAGATGTCACCATTTATCGGAGAATCCGTGAGAGGCCATGATGTGTTCATTGTGCAATCCACGTTCGCTCCAGCTGAAAACTTCATGGAGTTGTTGCTCATGATTGATGCTGCCAAGAGAGCAAGCGCACTCAACGTAAATGTCATCATCCCCTATTTTGGGTATGCCCGACAGGATAGAAAAGATAAACCGAGAGTGGCCATAGCGGCAAAATTGATTGCAAACCTTCTGTCTGCAGCGGGCGCAAACAGAATCATGACATGTGACCTGCATGCAGACCAGATTCAGGGTTTCTTTGACATTCCAGTTGACCACCTTGACGGCAACTATATTTTCGTGCCTTATCTCAAATCACTTGGCCTTGATAATATCATGTTTGCCACACCTGATGTGGGTGGTATTAAACGCGCCAGAAGTTTTGCCAAATTTTTTGGAGCAGATTTAGCAGTGTGTGATAAATATCGCAAGGAAGCCAACAAAATTGAATCGATGCGTTTGATTGGTGAAGTAGAAGGTAAAAATGTAATTCTTGTGGATGACCTGGTAGATACTGCCGGTACTATTTGTAAAGCTGCCGGATTGCTGAAAGAAAATGGTGCTAAAACCGTTCGCGCAATTTGTACACATCCCGTATTGTCGGGTAATGCCTACGAGAATATTGAGAATTCTGCACTTGAAGAAATTGTGGTTTCAGATACCATTCCACTTAAAAGAAATTCTCCAAAAATCAGAGTCTTAACAGTTTCTGATTTATTCGCCAAAGCGATTCGTAAAATTCACGATCACGAATCAATCAGTTCATTATTCATTCGTTTATAATCAACTATCAATAAATTAAATTAAAACAATTATGAAAACCATCGAGATTATAGGGTATCGAAGAGCAAATCTCGGCAAGTCGGACGCCCAGAAAATCCGACAAGAAGGAAATGTTCCATGTGTACTTTACGGAGGTAATGAACAAGTGCATTTTTATGCACCAGTAATTTTGTTCCGCGATTTAGTATACACCAACGAAGCACGTTTTGTTCACCTCAATATAGAAGGCGAAGAGTGCCAGGCAATCATGCAGGAAATTCAGTTTCACCCAATCAGTGAATTGATTCTGCACGTTGACTTCCTTCGCATCAGTGAAGACAGAAAAATTAAAATGGATATACCTACCCGTATGGTAGGTCAGGCACCAGGTGTTGCTAAGGGTGGCGCATTGGTTCGCAAGCGTGCATCACTTAAAGTGTATGCCTTCGCTAAAGATATGCCTGATCATATTGATGTAGACTGCTCTGAACTGGATTTCCATCACTCTGTGAAAGTGGGTGATTTGAAAATGCAGAATCTTGAATTCCTTGATCCAAAGCAAGCATCCATCGCGGTTGTGGAAGTACCTCGCGCTGCTAAACTTGCTGACGAAACAGCTGCTGCCGCAACTCCTGCTGCAGGTGCTGCTCCGGCTGCAGCTGCTCCGGCTCCGGCTGCCGATGCTAAGAAAGCGGAAGCTGCTCCTAAAAAAGAAGAGAAGAAAAAGTAATTTTTTCTTACCAATACATAAGTCCCGCCCTGATAGTAATCGGGGCGGGATTTTTTGTTTATTTGAAATACAACCTCGAATATGAAATATTTAATTGCCGGACTCGGCAACATCGGGCCAGAATATGAACTTACCAGGCATAACATAGGGTTCCTGGTGCTAGACCGTATTGCCGATAATCATAAATTCGATTTTGTTACACAACGCCTCGCAGATAAAGCAGAGTGGAAGTTTAAAGGAAAACATATACACTTGATTAAGCCCAACACGTATATGAATCTGAGCGGCAAAGCAATTGCGTATTGGCTACAAGAATTAAAAATTCCTAAAGAGAACTTATTAGTAATTGTAGATGATTTGGCGTTGCCCTTTGGCACACTGCGAATGCGCACCCAAGGCAGCTCTGCAGGACACAACGGATTAAAAAATATTGAGTTGTTATTAGGCGGGCAAGAGTATACTCGCCTGCGTTTTGGTATTGGAAGTAACTTTCAAAAAGGCCAGCAGGTTGATTACGTGTTAAGTAATTTCACTCAAAAAGAATTCGAAGAATTGCCACCTATTATGGACAAAGCAGAAGATATCATAAAATCATTTTGCACTATCGGACCGGAGCGCACTATGAACTTTTTTAACAAATGAGTTTGCGCTATCATTAAAATGAAAAAAGCCTGACATGCAGGCCTTTTCAATTTATTTATTCTGATTATGCTATTATCTGAAAGAGCGCAGTGTACCAAAGTAGTAATGTAAACCTACTTGCACACCCACCAGTAAGTTAGCACGCCCACCAAATATTTCTGAATAATCACCCGCCTTCAGTGAATTGATGATATCTTCATTTCGCATGTCCGTAAGACTATAATTCGCGCGCACCTGAGTAGTGAGGTATAAGTGTTTTGATAAATCAATATCTAAACCAAATGCAGCCGCCAACTGAAATTCTTTTGTTTTAAAATCATTCGCTGCCTTGGTTAAAAGATCGGTAGTCGGCACGTCCTCCCCTAAGGTGTAGGTGCCATTACCATTATTGACCGGATTATAATTTTGATATTCTTCCTGTATTTCAGCAAAATCTACACCTTCCGGTATTTCATAAGTTCCCGCCTGGGTAGTTAAACTTTCTACACCTGAAGTAAGAATTGACAACTGCGGTCCAAAGTTGAAATTTGCTCTTACACCTTTAGAACCTGACCCCATAAATTTTAAAAGCAGAGGAAGGTTAACATACTGCAAGTCTATCTTACGGGCACCCGCAATTTCTTTTGCTGTATTAATTACATTATATATTTGACCTTGATTAGACCAGATTGATTCCAGTGAAAGTCCAAATTTTTGCCCCAGATCAGCACCAAAAGAAATACCATAGGGAGACCAATTATAGGTGTATGTGGAATTATAACGCGGATCAGCCTTGAGCCCCTGATCCAATACGAAAGTAGCATTATAACCAGACGTTGCGCCTATATGAATCTGTCCATTAGCGATTGAAATAGTGGCACAGATTACTAAAGCAAGAATGTAGTATGACTTTAATTTCATATTAGTATTTTAGGAATTCAATATCAAAATAACTGATTAAGTAACCAACATAAAACCAATTGTTTATGAGAAAAATAGCCTATGGCCTTCTGTTCGTTTCATTAATTATGGTTGTCGCACAATGCACACTTCGAAAAATGGAAGAAAATAAGTCAAGCGTAAGCACAACTGCCGAACTTCCAGAGCTTACAAAACAGCAAAAAGCCGAAGGTTGGCAGCTATTATTTAATGGACAATCGTTGAATGGGTGGCAGATTTTTAAATCAAGAGAAAACAATACCTGGGAAGTAATTGATGGCGTGCTCCATTGTAAAGCACTGGATGAAACCACTACCGGTGTGGGCGATAAAAGATCGGATCTAATGACCACTACACAATTTGATAATTTTGAACTTTATTTTGAGTGGAAGATTTCAGTAGAAGGCAATTCGGGTGTAATGTTTCGCGTAACTGAGAATTTTGATCAACCCTATTACAGCGGACCAGAATATCAATTAATGGATGATGGTGGTTACCCAAATGAAACTCCGGATCACTTAACAGGTGCCAACTATGGAATGCATGCTCCGGTAAATGCACGAGTAAAACCATTAAATGAATGGAATACTACCAAATTACTGGTGAATAAAAATCATGTTGAACATTGGTTAAACGGCACCAAAGTGTTGGAATACGAATTAGGTTCACCGGAATGGATTGTCACAAAAAATGCAAGTAAATGGAAAGACGCTGCAGGATATGGAGCCTCAGCTACCGGACACATCGTATTACAGGATCATGGAAGCGAAATATGGTTCAAGAATATAATGATTAAAAAACTGCAATAAGTTTATAGCCTTGCTGAATATTATTTTCAGTGAGCTCATTCGCCCGCATTTTTTTGACCCTGTATACTTTCTATCTTGCTATAACTTATTAACTCATGTGCGGCATCACCGGTATTTTTGCATTTAACCTGGTAGGCAAGTTCAATATGATCCACGTGACTGCGGCCACCATGGCATTGAGTAAGCGCGGACCGGATTTTCAGGACGTATATCATGACGACTATGTTGCACTTGGTCATCGTAGGCTTTCGATTATTGATACAAGAAGCATTGCCAATCAGCCGATGTGGGATGAAGGCAATCGATTTTGTATTGTGTTCAATGGTGAAATTTTCAATTTCATTGAATTACGAAATGAGTTAGAGAAAGAAGGCACTCGATTTCGCACGCAATCCGACACAGAAGTACTATTAAAACTTTTTATAAAGGAAGGAGACAACTGTCTGTCAAAACTGAATGGGTTCTTTTCATTTTGTATTTATGATAAACAGGAACAAACATTTTTTCTGGCGCGCGACCGATATGGTATAAAGCCGTTGTTATACTTATTTGATGAAGATAAGTTTTTGTTCGGCTCAGAAATGAAAGCCATACTTGAATATGGTATTGACAAAGAACTAGATTATGTTTCACTGCATAATTATCTGCAATTAAACTATATCGCAGCACCACACACAATTTTCGCGCACGTTAAAAAACTCCTTCCCGGACATTATTTAAAAGTTAGCAGAAGGAAAATTGAAACACATTGTTATTATACTATTCCAGTCAATCAAACTACTGCGCTCTCCTATTCAGAAGCTAAAGAGAAACTAACAATTTTACTGGAGGATTCTGTGCAGCGCAGATTAATTGCCGATGTGCCTTTGGGTGCGTTTCTAAGTGGTGGCATCGATTCATCGGTGGTAACCGCTTTAGCCAGCAGGCATAAAGCAGATTTACAAACGTTCTCCATTGGCTTTCGCGATGAAAAGTTTTTTGATGAAACTGACTATGCCAACCTGGTAGCGAAGCACTTCAACACACAGCATACTGTATTTTCACTCACCAATGATGATTTATTCGCACATGTACATTCCATACTGGATTACCTGGACGAACCTTTCGCAGATTCTTCGGCTATCAACGTATTTATACTAAGCAAAGAAACGCGCAAACATGCAACCGTGGCACTTTCAGGAGATGGCGCAGATGAAATGCTGGCGGGGTATAATAAACATGCAGCCTTTCATCGTATAATTCATCGCGGATGGAAGGAAAATCTGGTTGCCGGATGTTCTCCCTTGTGGAATATTCTGCCTAAGTCCAGAAATAACACCGCAAGTAATAAAATCAGACAACTTAAACGATTTGCTGATGGCATGAAACTTTCAGCCACAGAACGCTATTGGCAATGGGCAGGATTTGCGAATGAACAGGAAACAATTAATCTATTATCTGAACAATCAAAATCTCTTTTAAATCAACAAGAGTATAAAAACCGAAAGCAGGAATTGCTTAGTACTATTTCTGATGGCAAATCAATGCAGGAAATACTTCTCACTGATATGCGTTTGGTGCTCCCAAACGATATGCTCACTAAAGTGGATTTAATGAGCATGGCAAATGGCCTTGAAGTGCGTGTTCCGTTTTTGGATTATCACGTGGTGAATTTTCTATTTAGCTTACCGGATGAATTTAAGATAACACGGTCAATCCGCAAGCGCATTTTGCAAGATGCGTTTCGCGATATTCTTCCTGAAAAATTATACAATCGTCCGAAAAAAGGTTTCGAAGTACCATTATTGAAATGGTTCAGAAAAGAGATGAAGTCACTCATTACTGATGACCTGCTTTCTGAAAAGAATATTCACTCGCAAGGAATCTTTAATTACTCCGAAATCGAAAAATTGAAAAGGCAGCTATTTTCATCTAATCCACAAGATGTGCATGCACGGATCTGGGGACTCATTGTATTTCAATGGTGGTGGAAAAAATATCATAAATAATGAGACTGTCTCCTTCATTTGTAAAATCAAACATCGGAGATAGCCTCAATCTCTATTCGAGCAAAAGATCAACCGTAAATCTCATTAAGCAACCCAGCAATGCGCACACCTGCCTGAAGTATTCTGAGCTTCACTGCTGCAATGTTATTATAAGAATAGCGGTAACCGAGACTTCCATTGCCAATATTATAAACCTGCGGACGCAAACTCATCGATTCCTGCGCCCACTGGCGCGCGTTAGAGTTCTGCCAGATCTTCACAGTTGCCGCATCTGTTGTACCAATAAATCCTACCAATTCAGTATAACTCAACTGCATGTCTTCAATCATATCGCTATCCCACACACGATGGAGGTTTGAATCACGACCTGCCCATTTCACTTTCACATCATTACCGCCTCTGTCACCCGGCTTGCCCACATGCAAAGGCTGATGGATATCACCCACCATGTGCACAAGCATTTTCAAATATTCTACTTCTTGTTTAGGCGTAAGTTTGCCAGACTTTAATTCAGCTTTTAATTTTTCAATCATCATAATTACTTTACCATCCGGATTTGACTCTACATCTTCATACTTTCCGCCATCCGGTATGGTGGTCCAATGCCAATCGGCACTATAATTATAGGTAGAATCAGATCGGATTTCATCCATCCATGTGCTCACCATTGCCAGCGATTCCTGACCGAGAAGTTTGTTTACACGCTTTTTCGCTTTGGCTTTGAGGTAGCGCTCTGCAATCAGGCCTGTGGCACGATGCCCATTGGCACCCCAACCAAAACTTTCAGTAAGTAAAAGACACGAGAAAACAACCAGTAAAACATGTTTCATACACTTTAATTTAGAAAGTACAATATTATCAATTTCATCTGTTTAAATATTTCCCTGACGCTATAGAATAGTTAAATTTGGTATAAATGGTATGGAAAAGAAGATAAAACTTGCCGCCCTGCTGGTAGCCAATCAATTAGACCTAAAGGGAATTAAAAATTTTCTTGAACTAAAACCACTTGCCGATTCCTCTTCGGAACTTTTCTACAGTGTTGGCGAAGATAAGTTTCAATATTACTTCAACTATGGTGTGGTTGTTTTTTCTGGTCATAGTGATGAAGAAATAAAAATCGCAATAAAAACCATACTTCCGTTCATGAAAAATCCCTCCACCAACTGGCTAAGGGATGACCATGAAATTGAAGTAAAAGCAGGTGATATGACATTTGAATTTAACCAGGTAGTGGTTGATCACCTGGATTCAAAAGTAATCAGAATCGCCATGTTCAATATTGCGCAATCAGTTGCCCTTGATCATTACCATGGAGTAACAGAAAATTTGCTCACTGAAATACGCAGTTTTACCAATCACCTGGAAACTACCGGAAAGCTTAGCATCAGTCGCAGAAACATGCTGAAGTTTATTGGCAAAGCACTCAACACACAAAACGACATCGCGGAGAACATCTATATTTTTGATGCCCCCGAATTGGTTTGGGACGATGAATATCTGGATAGATTGCATAAAGGATTAATGAAGCATTTTGACTTACGGGTTCGCTTCAGCGAAATCGAGTATACGCTGCGCATTATAGAAGATAACCTGAGTGTATTTCGCGAAATCTCGCATCAGCGGGAGAGCAACACGCTTGAATGGATAATAATTATTCTGATTCTATTGGAAGTATTTGACCTGATTATCTCCAAAATATTTTAATTACTCATAGAAAAAGTAACTTAAATACTTCAAGGCAGAATCAGATTTTTACTATTTTTCTTAACGATGCATCGATTCAGATCATGGGTACGTGCTTTCTTTGGATTCTCTCGCCACGAGACCAATGCCTTCGTTATACTATTGCCTCTAATGTTGGTGGCCATAATTATAATACCAACTTATAAAAACCTGGTGGGCTCAACACAACCAGATTATTCAAAGGAAATTAAGGATCTTGACAGTATTGTTGCCTATTTGAAAGTTCGCGAAAAATCAAATGTACCTGAACCTGGCCATGCAATCACTTTATCACGATTTAATCCGAATACCGCAACAGCAGAAGAACTTACCAAGCTCGGATTTTCTGAAAAGACAGCACAACGCCTGGAAAATTATAGAAACAAAGGTGGAAAGTTTACAATCAAATCAGACCTCTTGAAACTATATGGAATGGATACACTGCTTTATAAAAATATCTATCCATACATTGATTTACCGGAAGTCAAACCGGAATTTAAAAAAGATACATACCCCATAACAACTACCAAACAAAACTCCATCATTGAAAAATTCGATTTAAATCTTGCAGACTCCGCACAATTGATTGGGATCTACGGCATTGGAAGTAAACTGTCTGCGCGAATTATTGCCTATCGCAATAGCTTGGGTGGGTTTATTAAAATGGCTCAACTTTACGAAGTATATGGATTAGATTCTGCCACCATAAAACAAGTAGCAAATAAAGCCTACATTTCAGAAAACTTTCAACCTCGTTTACTTTCAATTAACAGTGCCACCGAAAAAGAATTAGCCAGGCATCCCTACATTCGATACAAATTGGCGAAAGTAATCACCACCTATCGGTTTCAACATGGAAATTTTTCATCTCTTGACGAACTAAGGAATATAGAACTGATGAACGAACAAGACATAGAAAAAGTAAAACCCTATCTGACTTTAAATCCTTAGCGTGAATAACACCGACCACACAAAAAAACTTCTTACCTCTTATTTACGCAGGCTCACAAACCTTACGGGAAATAATCGTTCCATTTTTTTGCCGAGGTTGTTGGCTGACCAATGTATTGATGTACAAGAATTCAGCTTTTTAAATGGAGAAACCGCGTTTGCAATTATCAATGCATTAATCGCCAATCAGGAAAAAGTATTGTGCCGGTTAGCAGATGCGCGCATGGAAGCAGTTAATAACGCAAGTCGAAAACTCAAAAAACTGCAACGCATTGATGAATTCATTTTTGAAGAAAAAGGATCGAAAGACCTTCATGTAGGATGGCCCTTTGTAGAGGGGAAATTTAAAGATGGCACCCTGGTTCGATGTCCACTTTTATATTTTCCGGTTACACTTACCATTAGTAACAATCAATGGGTATTGCGACTACGCAAGGAAGCAGACATCACTTTCAATAAAACATTTCTACTAGCCTATGCTTTTTATAATCAATTTAAGGCAAACGAAGAGTTGTTGGAAGAAACTTTCGAAGATAGTGATTCTGATAGTACAGTTTTCCGAACCAGATTATATCAATTGCTTCAGCAACATGAAATAGAAATTAATTTCAACGCAGACAATTATCGCGATGAATTGACGGCATTTACAACCATCAAACGTGATGAGTTTGAAGAAACCCATAAAAACGGTGAATTAAAATTATTTCCAAATGCAGTTCTTGGTATTTTTCCACAGGCAGGCTCTAACCTGGTGCCCGATTATTTACAACTGATTGACAACACCAACTTTCAAGACCTCGAAGGTTTTTTCCATGCACGCACCACCGAAGAAGCAAGGCCTTCCTCGCTAAACTTTTTACAGTTAGTAAAGGAGGAAAAAATGCATCCGGTATTTCCGTTGGATATCTGGCAGGAAAATGCAATGAAGGCTGCAAAACTTGGACACTCTTTTGTCGTGCAAGGCCCACCGGGAACCGGTAAATCACAACTCATCTGTAACTTAATCAGTGACGCCATCGCAATCGGAAAAAGAGTGTTGGTTGTATGTCAGAAGCGAGTTGCCCTGGATGTTGTTTATCAGCGCATGTCTGCACACTTACTTGGCGATTACATCGCCCTGGTGCATGATTTTAAAACAGACAGAAAACCAATCTATGCAAAAGTTGCCAGTCAGATTGAAAAAGTGGATGAGTACAGACAGAAGAACATCAGTCTTGATACGATACAGCTGGAAAGAAAATTCTTACAGCTATGTCATCGAATTGATCAAGTTGTAGAGGAACTGGAAACATATAAACATGCACTTTTTGATGAAACAGAATGTGGAATCAATATCAAAGATTTATACCTAAAATCAGATCCACGTAAAGAAGTTATCAATGTGAAGCAGGAGTTTCATCACTTCAAATTCGATACGATGGATGATTCTCTGCGAAAATTTAAATTGTATTTACACTACGCAGGCAGGTTTTATCAACCAGAATATACCTGGCGGGATAGGAAATCATTTGCTGATTTTGCAGTATCCGATCAGCAAGCGATTATACAAACAATTAAAGAAGTAAATCAAGTCTTTCAGCATCTATCCGAATTGATGCAAAGTACACTGGGTGTATTCCTTGATTTTGAGCATTGTGAACAAATTCTTGAAAAACAAAATCAAGCCAGCGACATACGCATTCTGCTAAAGGATGAAATCGTGTATGCTTACTTTCAAAAAATGGCTTCCGATCAGGAACCAGAATCCAGTGGGTTGTGGCTATCAAACGTAGAAAAAAACCTGTTGAGTTGTTTTGAAGGTGAAGGACCCGAGATTTCGACACCCACCGCACAATTAGGAACTCTTCAAAAAGCACTTCATCGAAGCATGAAGGCAAGCAGAAGAAGTTTATTCGGATTAATAGGATGGGAACTCTTCTCGAAAGACAAATTTCTTATTAAACGTGCGCTGGTGTTCAATGAACTGAATGGTAAACGGGCTGGATTTAAAACATTGGAGCGAAAATTAGATAATCGTTTAAATCTAGAACACAATCTCACAAAACTTCGGGAGAAAGAATGGTTGATTGATATCCCTGAGTCGCTTACTCAAAAAGAATTTATTCGTTGGTTTGCCAACCAGCATTTCGCGATGAATGCTAAAATTAATTTCAGCGAAATCCGCGGTATTAAAAACATAATT
>JALOMN010000239.1 GCA_025455445.1 Cyclobacteriaceae bacterium | reverse complement strand
TTGTCTTGTGCAACAGATGCCAAACCTGTTGTCAGTATTAGAAATATAACAAATGCCGACTGTGAAAATTTGAAAGCTGAGTGAGTCATACTTAAAATTTGATTGCGCCAAAGGTATTAAATGTGTTTGTAAAAGTTCGGTAATTGAAGTTATATTGAACCACCTTAAACCTGACTCTTTATGTCTGAATTGAAAAACCGTTACTTATCCCTCGATGTGTTTCGAGGAATGGATGTGGCCCTCATGATTGTGGTCAACTCACCTGGAAGTTGGACAACCTCTTATTCTCCCTTATTACATGCCGATTGGCACGGTTTCACGCTCACGGATCTTGTATTCCCAACGTTTCTTTTTGTGGTTGGTAACTCAATGAGTTTTGCCTTGCCCAAATATGAGTCGATGGGTAACGGTGCCTTTATTCAAAAAATATTTAAGCGTACACTGATTATATTTTTGTTAGGCTTCCTCAGTTATTGGTTTCCTTTCTTTGAGGACGGAAACCTAAAACCCTTTAGTGATACAAGAGTTTTTGGCGTGCTGCAACGGATAGCGCTTTGTTATTTCTTTGCGTCACTGATATTGCATTACTGGAAGATTAAGGGTGCACTCATTTTCAGTGCGGTGGCCTTGGTATTGTATCGCGTATTACTGGGTGCGTTTGGTGATTTTACACTGGAAGGAAATGCAGTATTGAAATTGGATGCGTGGCTGATTGGTGAAAGCCACATGTATCATGGTGAAGGTATTGCCTTTGACCCGGAAGGTTTGTTAAGTACGTTACCGTCCATTGTAAATGTAATTTTAGGTTATATGGCCGGATTATTTTTGCAACGAAACGGGCAGAATTATGAAACACTTGCCAAGATGATGATGGTGGGTTGCGCACTGGTGTTCATGGGCCTTTGGTGGGATTTATTTTTCCCCATCAACAAAAAACTATGGACCAGTTCATTTGTACTCTACACCGTAGGTATTGATTTACTCGTGTTGCCGATTTTGGTCTTCATCATTGACATTGCTAAAAAATCAAAATGGACCTACTTCTTTGAAGTGTTCGGAAAGAATACGCTTTTTATATACCTGTTCTCTGAAATTTTTGTAATCACGCTGTTTAATATCAACATTGACGGGCAATCTGCATACGGCTGGATTGCTGAACATATTTTTGCCAATACACTGGGTGCTTATCTGGGCTCATTGGGTTTTGCACTATTTGTGATGCTCTCGTGCTGGACGGTAGGCTATGTAATGGATAAGAAAAAGATATATGTGAAAGTCTGAAACGATACACCAATGTGTTACATATCGGGGAGTTTTTACAAAGCAGTAAAAACTCCCCAAATTTTTTATACTCCCTCCAACGTAAATACGCGGATATCATTCACGTGTAATTGTCGCTTGAGTTCGAAGGCCCGTTCAAGTGCTTCTTGTTTATTTCTAAAACGGGAACATGGCCCCTGTTCGGCTGTATGCCTCCTGTATTCAGGTATACCAATTACTGCTATGAAAGTTCCAGATGTTTGTTTGTCTTCCACTACGATCCATTTCATAACTGCTGCGGGTTAAGTAAAAATTATTTAATTGCTGGTGATGAGAAACAAAATGTGAACAGAAAATATGTACTCCATAGAGCAACACATTTTTGGTTCTATGGAAGGATTGATTGCGGATAGCATCACATATTTATCGGTTCAATGTTTGATTTTTCATAATTCCCCAACAATGGCCATGTGAACTATTATTCACATGGCCTGCTGAGTTTATTTGTTATCACCGGAAGGATTGATCAACATGGGCGCTTTTCCATCGGTAAGAATTATTTTGGCATTAGGAGATTTTGCCAATTCACGAAATGCTTCGATGCTTTGCCATTCAATAATGTTTCTATTCAGCCCTTCTGAAATAATTTTTTGTGCATCGCGAATACCCTGAGCTTCAATTAATTTTCGCTCGGCCTCTTGCTTTTCACGTTGCAGCAAAAATTCCATGCGTTGAGCATCCTGTTCGGCTTCCAGTTTCTCTTCAACCGCGCGGGCAAGACCTAATGGCAATTGAATGTTTTTTAGTAATACAGCTTCAATGTCAAAGCCACGGGGTTGTAGAATCTTAACCATTTGCTCGGCAATCTCACGTTCAATATTTGCACGCTGCGCGGAGTGCATGTCTTTCGCATAATACCTTGAACAGACATCGGCAGCGGTAGAACGGAATACGCTGCTAATCACATTTGTTTCATTACCCACACCTATTGTTTCAATTATGTTAGGTGCCTTCGCTGGCTCTATGCGATATAGTATTGAGATTACAGCTGATACATTAAGTCCTTCCCGCGATGGAAGGTTTGAATTAATTTCCATATTCATCGTGCGGATGGGCATCTTAATGATTGTGGTTAAAAATGGATTATAACCAATGGCACCAGGCTGTATAATGTTATCGTTTAGTTTACCAAGTCTACGTTTCACACCTACCTCTCCCTGGCGAATGACGGAGCAATTTGTTAGTATCAAAGTGGTAATAACCAGTAATAAATAGATTCTGACTTTCATAACATTTTATTTTAATGTGATTAAAATTGAATTCTGATAGTGGGTGCCAGATCATCGCGATATTGATCCAACAGAATGTTAGGCATGCGATTGTTGGTTACATCTATGTATTTAAGTTTTTTTAGTTTAAATACTTCTTTGGGCAACTCCTGTATTTGATTATTATTTAGATACAATGACTCCAGTGATGCAAGCATGCTTATTTCACTGGGTATTTGCACAAAGTGATCTCCTTCCAGATGAAGTTCTTTTAACTTCGGTAATCTTCCAAGAATGGAAAGATTGGATTTCAAGTCAAAAGATTTATCGTTGTTGATGTACAGTATTTGTAGGTTCTTCAGGTTGGCAAATTCCATTGGTAATAGTCTGATTTCGTTTTCAGAAAGTTCAAGATATTCCAGACTTTTAATTTTACCGATGCTTGCAGGTAAATCACTCAGTTTATCTCCCTTGATATTAAGTACCTTCAATAAAGGAAGCTTAGAGAGCGTTTCAAAATCCTGCTCCAGGTTTGCAGGCTGATTATATCCCAAATAAAGATTTCGCAGTGAAGTAATACTCGTGATGGATGCAGGGAGTTCGGAAATTTGATTTCCGGATAAGTCAAGATAAAAGAGGTTTTTAAGTTCACTAATGTTATCAGGAATTTTACTGATGCGATTATTGCTCAGATCAAGATACTTTAGATTTTTAAAGCGGACGATCTCTTGCGGAAAGCTCTCCAGGTTTTGGTCACGCAACGTTAACCATACTACACTGTCGGGTGTTGACAAAGCAGATGAAATACTCTGGTAATTTTTAGATTTCTGAGCGTACACGCTGAAAGTGCCTGCAATACTTATCAGCATGGTGATTATTATTAGATGAAACGATTTCATAATTATTTTTGATTTAAATTCATTTGTTGTTGTCGTATCCAGATTTTTAAACTGATGACTTCCAGAGGAGAGAGCCAACGAAGCGATTTGCGATATTCTTTCTTAAAGAGCTTTCTGTCGAAACTCACGCTTTTGAGAATAAGCTTACAATAATCCAGCATTGTTTTGCGGTCCATCATAACCCGAAAGATTTAGTGTTAAAAAAATTAGAAAAGAATGAAGCAGAGAGTTCTGCTATTTCAGATCAGTAGAGAGCGGTAAAGAATAGTTCGATTTATCGGAAGTGCAGCCTTTTGCGCTGGAGCATGTGAATGCGGATCTTTTTTTACCGATTCATTCGAACTTTTTAAAGCCAATTTTTTAGTTTCTGACTTTACTAAATTTTGATTAAGGCGTGCTTCTCGCGATTCAGTTTTTTCTGTAGAGCATTCTATCAGCGACTCATAATTGACCTGGTAGGTGAGGCCTGTCTCCTGAATAAAGAAGACTAAAAGCGCCAGAATCATTATAAATCGGGTTTTCCTCATAACAATTAAAGCAATACAAACTCGAATGATAGTATTACTATTACTCTTTAACGAAGCATTGCCAGTAAGGTTTAATAAAACGGAGTAATTTCTTGGCTTCAGACATACATCATTCCTGTTTCATCGATAAAAAACGAATTTGGTGGACTTCATCCTTAATTCTTTTCCTTTCATCACCTCTCCCTTTGGGAGAGGTCGCGCCGGGCTGCCTGGCA
>JALOMN010000238.1 GCA_025455445.1 Cyclobacteriaceae bacterium | reverse complement strand
TCATATTGATGCGAAGGATATATTTCCAGCTTCTCAATAAACCAATCGTATAATGCCCGGTGCGGAATGAATTCCAACGTGCAGATACTGTGTGTGATATTTTCGATGGCATCGCTCTGGCCATGCGCAAAATCATACATCGGGTAAATACACCAGGCATCTCCGGTACGATGATGATGCGCATGTTTGATACGATACATGAGCGGATCGCGCATATGCATGTTCGGATGTGCCATATCTACTTTGGCACGCAACACCTTTTCACCATCCCTATATTTTCCCTCCCGCATTTCGCTGAATAGCCTGAGATTTTCTTCTACTGTGCGATTGCGATACGGGCTATCTGTGCCGGGTGTAGTGGGTGTTCCTTTTTGTTTGGCAATTTCTTCACTGCTGCTATCGTCTACATAAGCCAATCCGTTTTTGATCAGCTTCACTGCAAACTCATAAAGCTTTTCAAAGTAATCAGAAGCATAGAGTTCCTGCGCCCACTCAAAACCCAGCCACTTAATATCATTCTTAATACCGTCTACATATTCGGTTTCTTCAGTAACCGGGTTAGTATCATCAAAGCGAAGATTTGTTTTTCCGCCATACTTCAAGGCAAGCCCAAAGTTGAGACAGATACTTTTAGCGTGGCCCATGTGTAGATATCCGTTGGGCTCTGGAGGAAATCGTGTGATTATGGTTTTGTATTTACCCTCTTTCAGGTCATTCTCTACAATTTCTTCCAGAAAATTTAAGCTTTTTTCTTCGGTCATCGCTATTTGATATTGAGGTGCAAATGTATGAAGGGTTTTGCATACCTGCGTAAGAATTTAAGATGCAGAAGCGGGTAATTATATCCATTAAATAATCTAATTACTTGCTTGCACCCGTTTGAAATTGGTTACGATAAACCCTAAATCGTCTTACCTTTGGGCCTTATATAAAGCTCAATAAAAATGAAAGATGTTCGTGTTCGTTTTGCTCCCAGTCCAACCGGAGGTTTGCATATCGGGGGAATCCGAACAGCCCTTTACAACTACCTGTTAGCCCGACAAAACAAGGGCACGATGATTTTACGTATCGAAGACACAGACCAGGGAAGGTTTGTGCCAGGTGCCGAAGAGTATATTATAGATTCACTCAAGTGGGCAGGTATTCAAATTGATGAGGGTCAGAGTGTGGGCGGTCCATATGCTCCATATCGCCAGTCTGAGCGCAAGGAAATTTATAAGGTATATGCACAACAGCTTGTAACTGATGGGCATGCCTATTATGCATTTGATACAGAGCAAGATTTGGAAGCCATGCGCGAGAAGTTAAAGTCGCAGGGTGCGGATAATCAGCAATACGGAATTACCACACGCATGCAAATGCGCAACTCACTTGCGTTAAGCGAAACAGAAGTAAGCTCATTGATGAACTCAGGAGCGCCTTATGTAATTCGCTTTAAAGTACCTGAAAATGTGGAAGTAAAAGTTAATGATCTGATTCGCGGTGAAGTAGTGGTGAATTCTAACCAGGTAGATGACAAAGTATTGATGAAGTCAGATGGTATGCCCACCTATCACCTTGCTAATGTGGTGGATGATTACCTGATGAAAATTTCGCATGTAATACGTGGTGAAGAGTGGTTGCCTTCTGCACCGTTGCATGTATTGTTGTATAAATATTTTGGTTGGGAGAAGGAGATGCCGCAATTTGCTCATCTTCCGTTGTTGCTCAAACCTGATGGAAATGGTAAGCTGAGTAAGCGCGATGCAGATAAAATGGGCTTTCCGATATTTCCACGCAACTGGACCGATCCTAAAACAGGTGAACTTTCTAAAGGATATAAAGAGTCTGGTTATTTGCCCGAAGCGTTGATTAACTTCCTTGTCTTTTTGGGATGGAACCCGGGAACGACCCAGGAAATTTTTTCAATGGAGGAACTTATCCGTACATTTTCAATTGAACGGATAGGAAAAGCAGGCGCAAAATTCGACATCAGTAAGGCGCAATGGTTTAATCAACAATATCTTCGTGCAAAATCGAATGAAGAGCTTGCTGACTATCTGCTTACTTCACTTTCGAAAGAGAATATCAAATGTTCGAAGGACATGGCAGCAAAAGTTTGTGGCGCCATGAAGGAACGTGTAACATTTCCGCAAGAATTTTGGGAGCATGGAAAATTTTTCTTTCAGGCACCAAAGGAATTTGAACAATCGGTGATTTCTAAAAAGTGGAATGACGATGCGGTGAAGGTGCTAGCCGCTTATCGAGCAGAAGTGTTAACGCTTACAGTATTTAATGCCGAAATTGCGAAGGCTTCTCTTGAGAAAGTAACCGCATCACTTAATATCGGCACCGGAAAGATTTTACAGGCGCTCAGGGTTTCGATTACCGGCCAGGGCTCCGGACCGGATTTAATGCTCGCGATGGAAATTATTGGTAAAGAGGAAACCTGCAGCAGAATTAATTATGCATTAGATACACTTAAACCCACTGTATAAAATGAATAAGCGATCTGATAAACCCAGCAAAAAGCAAGGTAAGCCACGCGTGCACAAAGAGTTAAGTGGCTTTGAAGTTTCGATTGATGCCTTTGGAGAACTTAAATCGAATATGCCCATTGAGAAGCTTAATGAGTTTCTAAATGAAAATGTTGATGACAAGAAACTTGCTGAGCGCGAGGATTATGAAGACATGAAGAAGCCTCGCAAGAAAAAGAAATAGGTTATCATTTTCGTTCCCATCACAACCCGTGTAATAGTTACTTCGTTTTAAGAGCATTTAAATCTTAATACCTTTTTATGGCAAATTCACATGTTATCGATTATCAGATTAAAGGCGAAAGTATCCAGATTGTAGAAGTTGAATTGGATCCAGGCGAAACTGTTATTGCGGAAGCTGGTGCTATGTTGTTTATGGATGAAGGTATTCAGTTTGAAACTAAAATGGGTGATGGATCAAATCCCCGCCAGGGATTGTTTGATAAATTACTTTCTGCAGGCAGCAGACTAATAACAGGTGAGTCGTTGTTCATGACGCACTTCACCAATCGCGGTCATAGAAAGGCGAAAGTTGGTTTTTCAGCGCCATATCCGGGCACCGTAATTCCGGTAGATTTAGCAAAGAGCAGAAATAATGAATTGGTTGTGCAGAAGGATGGTTTTTTATGCGCAGCATTTGGTACAAAACTCTCTATTGTCTTTAACCAGAAAATTGGTGCTGGCTTAGTGGGTGGCGAAGGTTTTATTTTGCAGAAGTTGCAAGGAGATGGTTTAGCCTTTGTGCATGCCGGTGGAACGGTAATTGAGCGCACCTTGAATAACGAAACACTGCGTGTAGATACGGGTTGTGTGGTAGCGTTTGAATCACAGATTGATTTCGATGTAGAACGATCCGGAAGTCTTCGTTCAATGGTGTTTGGCGGAGAAGGAATTTTCCTAGCCACGCTTCGCGGTAGCGGAAAGGTTTGGTTGCAATCCATGCCTATCAGAAAATTAGTACAGGCCCTTGCGCCTTATGGGGCGAATCGCGGCAAAGAGGGCAGTTCCATTTTAGGCAACTTCCTAGAATAAAATTACTTCTTGATTTTTGGAATGATAGACGGCACTTCCTTTTTGTATTGGATGTACCTGTCGCCATATTGTTGGATAAGTTTTTTCTCCTCCAGATAAATTCCTAATGGCAGATAGAGAAAAATACAAAGTGCAGATGCCAATGTGGCGAGCGTGGGTTCAAACAAAAAATAACCGAGCACAATCAATATGGTGGCGGAGTATAGTGGATGCCGCACATGCTTAAGAATTCCGCTAGTTACAAATTCTTCCTCTCCGTGTTTCAAGCCTATAAAGAAAGAGAATTTATAACCCCGAAAAGCTTGCTTGAAAATGATTACAGAAAAGGCTGCACATACGAGGCTTATATAACGCACAACACCTCTGCTTGTAAACAGATAGTCTTTTGGAATTAGTCCACTATAGAGCATAATGCCTAATAATCCAATGGTGGCAAAGGTAGAATAGGCGAAGCGATAATATTTGAATGAAGCTCTAAGCTTATTTTCGAAATATTGTTTTACTGAATTGGCAGCCAACAAGCTATGGAATAGAAAATACAAAAACCAAAAAAGAATAAGTAATACGTAGGGAGTCATAAGTCAAGCAAGTTACTACTTCCTAACCAAGGATTGAAAAAATTGAAAAGAATTGGGGTGGGGATA
>JALOMN010000015.1 GCA_025455445.1 Cyclobacteriaceae bacterium | reverse complement strand
AATACTGAACCACTACCCCTTATGGTCTCCACGGAAGACACCAGGCCAGGATCTATCGTAGATAAATATTGATTGGGACCATAGCGATAGGTGGCGTTGTTCATTCTGATACCATCTATCATTAATAAAACCTGGTTGCCTACCAGGCCACGAATAATTGGTGAACCACTTCCATGATTTGTTTTTTGAACCCATATTCCTGCTTCACCCATCAGTGCTTCGGGTGTGCTGCGCGATTGCTTATTGGCTATCTCCTGCTGCGATAAATTGGTGACAGATTGCATCACATCAAAAGATATTTGTTCACTGCGCTGAGCAGTTACCACCACCGCATTATTAAGCAGTAGCGAACTTGGTTCCAGCAGTACTTGCAATTCGTGACTACTTTCGCAAACAACGTCCTTAGGCGTATAACCAATAGAAGTGATGCGAACTACCCTGCTGCTATCTTGAAAATCGGTAATAACAAATTTTCCCTGCTTATCGCTGACAGCAACCCACGAAGTATTCTTAAATTGGATATGCGCACTTTCTATTCCTTTGCCGGTAGTCGCATCGGTGACGGTACCTTTCACTACCTGGGCGCGAAGTATTTGCTGATTACCTAAAATTAAAAACAGAATGATCAGTGACTTGTACTTGTACATCGATAACAACTGCCTAATGATTTACTTCTAAACGCTTATCTTTTTCGCGAGCCTTTTTGATTTCGTCCGGGTCATCCAACTTAGGAGATTCCGTGAGGGCCTCCCAATCAAATTTCTCATCCAAAGGATCCAACGCTTTTTGAGGATCGAAAATCCGGACATCCACCGGCAATGCATTATAAGGAGTGAAATCAGGAGTGTCTGTAAAACAATCACTCATGTCGCTGGCACCAAAATCATATTGGTTGAGGTAAGGTAATCCCAGCACGTTCCAGAATGTTTTGAATATTGAGCCGAAGCTATAATGCTTTGTGCTGTTGAAATTGCGTTTGGCGTAGGGTGAAATGATCATCAGCAAACTACGGTGTGCATCTATGTGATCTCTACCACCCTGAGCATCATCTTCAGTGACTACAATCATCATGTTTTTCCACTGAGGCAAATGACTTAAATACTCTACCACTCTGCCCAGCGCCAAATCATTATCGGCCATGTAACTTTCCATAAAAGGAAAGCCCGCATAAGCACGCTCACCGGCACCGTGATCATTGAGCAATTGAAGGGTAAGCATAGAAGGCAGATCTTTTTTCTGATTAATATATTTTTCATTGATCTCTTTGATAAACATATCAGCCCGATACTGATCCGGAATGGCCATGTTGTAAGTAGGAAAGATTCGTGAGGTGCGATCATACAACGGTCCCGGCAATGGATAATTCACTAAATACCTTACGCCTCCTTGCTTGAAGGTAGAATCTGCAAAACTGCCCGCATCAAACTCAACCCCAAATCCAAAGTTGTAGAATTCAATTCCATGGCGATGCATATGATCCCACATGCTGCCATGTTGATTATAATCCTCCGGGTAGATAGCACCGGAAGCACCCGTCATTCCAAATTTTCCGGGAGCCTTCGATTCTTCTTTCTGCTGCCTGCCTCCGCCATAAGATGCAGGATGTGTGGTTTCCATCCATTCATTGGGATAGGTATTGGTGAGCCAACGATGACCATCGGCCGAAACATCGGCATCTACATAAAAATTATCGCTAAAGGTAAATTGCTTTGCCAGCGCTAGATGATTAGGCATTACGGTAGCATGCTCAACAGTAGCTGTTTTCTTACGGTTTGAAAACGTGCGGTTAGCAGCATAGCGCGCTAATGACGAATCGCCTCTTGCATTTGGGAACTGACCGAACACTTCATCATATGTACGATTCTCTTTCGAGATAAATACAATGTATTTTATGGGAGAATCACTTTCAGCAGCTATAATGGGTATAGGATTTTTATTTTCAAAAACAGCCACTTCTTTAAAATCAAAATTGTTGGCTGTTACCTTTTCTGTTAATGATTTTAATTCTGCATCAGACGGAATATCCATTACTGATACGGTGCCGAGCATCAACGAACCAATATAGTCTGCTCCTCTTCCGGTACCACCTGCATAATTCTTTCCGCCATTTGGGCCGCTGCCATAACCTTTTGCATTCGCCACAACCAGTTGTTTACCATCGGGTGTAACTTTTAATTTGGATGGAAACCATCCGGTAGGAATGTGTCCCAATACCTTTTGTGTTTCCACATCAATCACTGCCACTGCATTGATACCGGCTTCTGCTACAAATAATCTTTTCTGATCGGGTGAAAGTGCCAATCCAAAAGGGATCACTCCCTTCAGGTTTCCAAGTCGTGGATCCAGTTTTAATTCAATGCTGGCAACTACTTTACCTTCTTTCGCATCAATCACAGAGATGTTATCATTATTTCCATTGCTTACAAACACATAATCGTCTGTGGCAATCATGGAATTAGGGCTGGAGCCTCCCACTGCTGGAATACCCTCAACCTCTTCACCCACCAACACACCGGTTTTAATTTTTGAAATTACCTCTGCCTCCTTCTTACTCAAATCTATCGCCCATACAGAAAATGATTCTGGCGCATTCGGATCGCCCAACCCCGCTGCTTCGATCGAATCATTTTTAATTCCCTCTCTCATCTCTTTTGAGTTGTATGCGTACACCGGAAACTTAGCTGCAGTTTCTTTCAATCGCTTTTTATCAAGCGTTTTGATATAGCTATACTCGAACATGCCCACATTGGCCACATACACTGTATTTTCATCGGGTGAAAGAGTAATCCCGAACGGATAGCGACCGGTTTTCACATTTTGAATCACCGTATTGGTTTTCGTATCAATGATCATCATCCGAAACCCAATCTGGTCTACTGCATACAAGCGTGTACCATCTTTACTCAATACCAAATCACCGATATAACCATCACTGTAATCGGTTCCATCAAAGGATGTATTGCAGTTTATCTCACCTAACTTTTTACTGGTCATGAGATCAAACACATAGATCCGATTTTGCTGACCACCGGCCACATATACTTTGGTGCCATCAGGTGATACGGCTAAGCCCATAAATACTGCTTCCAATAACCCTTCTTCCAGGTTAGCCCTTTCGGGGATTTGAGTCACAGTGGGGGTAGTTGAATTATACTCTTTGATGATAGAAATTGAAAACGGACCGGTGCCCGAGTTTGATGTAATGATTGTTTTACCATCCGGACTTAACGTAAGCCCAAACGGATGTGGCGCTACGGTAATTTGTTTGCCCAGTGGTGTAAGTAATCTTCCATTAGGAATTACGGTAACTCCTGTGCGATTGATTTCAGTATATAAATCCCCCGCTGGAGCAGTGGCAATCCAGGTAGTGAGTGTTTCTGATTTCTTTGTACAGGCAGCCAACAAAACAAGTATGATGAATACTAGAATACGCATAGGCATGTAAATTTGAAAAGTAAGATACGAAGTGTTATTATTTTCTGATGACCGGTAAAATAATATCACCGGTTTTTTTGACATTCTTATACTCCACACCCAGCAGTGCAGCTAATGTGGCGGCAACTTGATTCTGATAGAGTTGCTGTGCTGTTTTTACTTCACCCAATGCAGGTGTATCTGGCCCCATAAAAGCAAACCATATTTCATCTGCATTTTCCATCTTTCTTCCGTGATGTTTCCAGTCTTCCATTTGTTGTTGGCCACGACCATGATCGGTAGTAATAATCAATGTAGTTTTATCTTTATACTCAGGAGTACTTTGAATCCATTGCCATAATTGTTGCAGTAAATTATCTGTGACCTTTGCGGAATTCAGATACTTATCATACTCACCGGCATGAGCAAAATGATCTGTTTCATCAAATGAAATAAAAAGCACTTTAGGTTTATTTTTCTTCAGGTATTCAAAAGCATAATGAAAAGTAAAAGCATCGAGGCGGGTTCCGCCCGATTCATTGGGCAACTGAAACATAATTTCATTCATCAGCTTTTCACGCTCATTGGGCATATTATTCTGCCGCATATATCCTGCATTAACCGGTATGCCGCTTCGGGTAGAATTTATAATCCACGGAAACGTTTCCCAGGAAGTAAATGCCGCCACATGATTGTTAAATTTCTTTTGTGTGTTCAGAAATTCAAGAATTGTAGTATTTGGATTATTAATTGCATCGTTGCTCTTAATTTGCTCATCATCCGCAAAACCGGTGAGAATTTCATTATACCCCGGATAAGAAAAC
This sequence comes from Cyclobacteriaceae bacterium, assembly GCA_025455445.1. GTDB lineage: Bacteria > Bacteroidota > Bacteroidia > Cytophagales > Cyclobacteriaceae > ELB16-189. The sequence goes on along the minus strand of JALOMN010000015.1, from coordinate 8,353 downwards.
CACATATTGTTGGTTACATTCACATAATTATTATGTGCGCGATTGCCATATAACTGACCTTGCTTCGCAATTACATTCCAGAAAAACGGAAGTAATTTTTCTCTTCTTACTTCGGGCGAACTTGCCCAATACATATTTAATGCGGCAGCAGTATCCTTCACAAATTGTGAGTGTGTGAGTAATCTTCTTTCTGCACCGCCAAAAACTTCCTGCCAACGCAATCCGTCAAAGGTGATTAAAATAATATTTTCTGTTTTACCCTGACTAAAGCCGTTAAAAACAAGACAAAAAATTGTGAGGAACGTAAGTAAAACCTTTTTCATGAAAATTAAATTAAGAAAAAAAAGCCCCCTTGCGGGGGCTAACCCTATGCAACTACCCTAATTCTTATTAAGCCACAATTCTGAATTGAGATTATCTCCGGCAGTGCCAAACTGATCTGAAACCGCCTTCTCATAATTTGAACCGTTATTAACTGACTCTGCTCGTGGATATAACCATCTTTTAGGAATCACGCCATTGTTACCTGTGCCTGGTCCGGTTAAGAAAGCCGGAATTCCTGTTCTGCGGAAGTTAAAATATGCTTCCTGGCCAGCCTGCTGGAAGAAGGCAAGATATTTTTGTTCAAGTATCTGCTTTAAACCATTTGCATTATTTCCTGCATAGACTACCGATGCCTGATTTAAGTAATCGTTTACACTGGCAGTGTAAGTACCAATGACCAGGTCATTATCAGGTTCAGTGATTTGTATTACCGTACCTTCTGCTATACCATAATATTGCATGGAAGCTTTAATTCCATTCTGATACCATTGTGCCGCATCACCGGTTGCCCATCCGCGATTAATACCTTCGGCCATGTTAAAACATAACTCTGCATAACTCATTTGCACACCGGGTTCATAACCTGCAAAGGTGCTGTAGTATCTCTTTTGGTTCGCGAAAGAGTATTCACCTACACCTGCTTTGCTGGACATGTTATCTAAGCTTTCGCCTGAGCTTGCACCCACATATGCAGCAAAGTCGTTGGGTAATACACCTTCATTGATCTTTTTCTTTGCAGGATTAGCAACCACAAAAACACGCGGATCATTGTAGACTTTTAATAAATCAATATAAGTGGCTGCCATGTTGTAACGATTTTTATCAAAGCCACGGTTACCCGGATTGGTTGGATACAAGTTGGTAGTGCCATTATACCTGTACTCCAGGTTATCTGCCAGACTGGTCATGAGCGGATATTTTGCCGGGTCATTTACCATCGCAGCAAATTTGCCTTTCACATTTAACTCAGCATCGGTATCCTTTTTACTTAAGCTGATAAGCACACGTAACTTAAATGAGTTAATCGCTTTACGCCATTTGGTAAGATCATTATTGTAATAGAAGTCGCCAGATAACGTGCGGTTATTTTCTGCTATCAGTTGAGCCAGGTCGTTATTAGCCTGCTCTAACCAATCCAACACCGAGATGTAAATACTCTTTTGAGTATCATAAGCTGGTTCAATATTTTCCAAACCCTGCAGAGCTGCAGCCAATGGAAGATCACCCACGCGCTGCGTCATCCGCACATAAAAGTAGGCGCGCATAAACTTACCCAAAGCAGAATAAGGGTTTACATCACCCGCACCGGAGCTCTTGGCTTCTTCTTCCATCTTCACTACATTCTTTAATGTCATGAAGTTTAAGGTAGCCGAAGCCCAATATTCATTCGTGCCATAGTAGTTATAGTTGCAGCACCAGAACTGATTCTGGCGATGCTCAAGTGACCAGGGTCTTTCGGTTAAATCGTTTAGCACACCATTCAATACCAACCCGGCTGGAACTGCATTAGGTCGGTTTTCATTTTTTTCAAGCTCTGCATAATCCTGGCATGCATTCAACACAAGCAATGCCAGCAATGCCATCAATATATTTTTAGTGATTTTCATAGACAATTAGTTAAAACGTGATGTTAAGATTTAAACCATATCTGCGGGTAGTAGGTGTTTGCAAGCCCGAACCACCTTCATAGCCGCCATACTGTTCGATATCAATATCTTTCTTCTCAGCAAAGTATAAGAGGTTTCTTCCTACAAATGATACACTGGCGCGATTGATAAAAGTCTTTGACAGCGCAGAAGAAGGAATGTTATAAGTGAAAATAACTTCTCTTAGTTTACTGAAGGTGCGGCTGATCATATTGGTCTCATTGGTATTGTAGTAACGGCTGATCCAATCCTGCAAGAAGGTGGCATTCGTATTACCTGAATTGAACGTCAACTCACTTTCGTTGGTAATATTACCTTCCTGATCGATTTTGATAGAACCAGAAGTAAGATTCACACCTTCACCTACATATGATTTCACACCCAAGTAATCCTGGTAGCGCGCTTCACCCATTTCACCCTGCACAGTAGCAATGTGACGACCACCACGGAAGGTTTGCTTTTGCACGTAGTCTTCAATGCGGCCACCTACGCGACCATCAAACTGGAAGCTGAATGAAAAGTTTTTATAACTCAACACGTTGTTGATACCATATGACCAATCGGGGTTGGCATATCCCAAGAATCTCCGTGCATTTCCATTGATGGATGAAATAGGAATGGCGCGTCCGTCTGAACCGATGATAGGAGTTCCATCTGATTTACGCACCAGCGCACTTCCCCAAATCTGATCGATACGCTCACCTACCTGTATGAATTGTGTGTAGTTAGCGATATCACCATAAATCTCATTTACATATTCTTTAAATGTTGACCAGTTTACTGCGATATCCCAACGGAATCCGGAAGGGGAGTTGACTGCATTTGCATTCAATACAATTTCCATTCCTCTGCGTTCAGTTTTAATACCATTCACAATAGCAGTAGTATAGCCAGATGCTTCTGAGATAGGCAGGTTATAAATTCCAGGACCATCCAGACTTTCGAAATAGGTGAAATCCAAGCCTATGCGATCTTTCAATAACTTCAAATCAAAACCTGTTTCCCATGCCGAACTGAAACTGGGCTCTAAATTCGGGTTAGTAATGGCATTTGTATAAAATGCTGCAGGTTGATTGTTATATAATAACTGAGTGCTATACACCGGAGCATTGATATAAGAAGGTCCGCCATAAGGAGATAAATAAGTTGAACCATAGCCTAGTGGATTACCCGTAATAGAGATAGAAGGGACAGGGCCTACTACCGAAGAAGTTAATGCACTACCCACGTTTGCATAAGATCCACGTACTCGGAAATATGATATAGGCGCAGGGAATTTTATCATTTCTGAAATCACAGCACTTAAGCCAACTGAAGGATAAAAATATTTATTGTTTGACTCCGGTAATGTAGAGTGTTTGTCAACTCTGCCGGTTACAGAAAGTGTGAGATAATTTTTGAAGGTAAGATCTGCAAAACCATAACCACTCAACACAGACATAGGCGCTTCAAAATTGAAATTGCGCACCGGGTTTAGTGAGTTGGCAAAGTTATACCAGCCCGGCACGTTCAGATAGTCGGTGGTTCCATAACTTGAGTTATAAATAAATGAGCGCAAGTTTCCGCCCAAAGAAGCTTTCAATTTAAAATTGCTTGATAGCTCTTTATTAAGCGACAAAAGAAAATCAGTGTTGTTTTCAAATAGTGTGCGCTTATCCTCTCTGTAATCTCCTTTCGCCTGCTCTCTTCCATACGTAGTTCCTGAATAAGGGAATTTTTCACTTCTGAAGATATTATAAGAGTTTATCTGTGTACGTCCCAGCAACTCTAAACCTTTTGCGATTTCCCAATTCAATGACATGTAGCCATAGGTATCAGTCTTTTGATGTCCGCGCAACCATTCCTGGGCCATAAACCAAGGATTGTTATAGCGCGTGTAATCTGCATAGATTTGTTGCACGCCTTCTTTGCCTGGTTGCCAGTAATTTTTCATTTCATCCACACTCCAGTCAGCGCCACCCCACAAAATCATATTATATATTAAGCTGTTCGGGCCATAGTTGACATCCGGTATATTGTCGGTGTACTGCTTGTTGTAATTGATATTAGTTTCAAATCGCACTTTAGGAGATAAATCAACACCCGCAGAAATATTGAAGTTATTTGAATTCAACTGTGTATTTGGCACCATGCCTTGCTGATAATTATACGAAGTTGAAAAACGGATATCATAATTCGCACCGCTAGCTGATACAGCAATATTATTGGTGCTAATCAAACCAGGACGCAAGAAACGGGTGAGGTTGTCTTTGCCTTTCGCTGTCCACGGAGTTGGAATAATATTTCCAGTATATGTTCCACCACTGGGCCAGGTAGTAGTATAGGTGTTGTTAGGATCTACCACACCATTATACTGCGGAATTAATTGTCCTTCAAACTTAGGTCCCCAGATGTCATAATCAGAATCGTTTACACCGGCACCTCTTCCATCGCCAAATGCATAACGACCATGATCACCAGGGCCATACTCATCCTGAACTTTTGGAATAGCGATAAATCCGTTCTCTACCAGAAATGAACTATTAAAGTCAACCGAAATTCCACGCTTATCCTTTGAGCCTTTCTTGGTAGTGATTACAATCGCACCATATTGCCCGCGTGAACCATACAACGCAGATGCAGAAGGACCTTTCAAAATGGAATAGCTTTCAATATCATCCGGGCTGATGTTCCAGGTATCAGATTGAATCGGCACACCATCCACAACAAATAAAGGCTCACGACCACGAAGGTAAATTCCTGGACTACCCAGTAATTCAGGAGAAGCTGCAACGGTTAAACCCGCTACCTTGCCGGTAAGATTATTAATAGGGTTTGGATCGCGTGCTTTCACAAGCGCATCGCCCTTTACATCCTGCAATGCATAGCCGATCTGCGATTTATTCTTTTCGATACCCAAGGCCGTAACCACTACCTCTGATAGTTGCGTGGCATCTGCCGCCAAAGAAACATCAATAGATGTGCGGCCATTCACTGCCACTTCACGGGTTTCATAGCCGATAAAAGAAAAGATTAGCACATCGCTGTTTGTATTCACAGCTAATGTAAAAGAACCTGTGGCATCGGTAATGGTACCTTGTGTGGTTCCTTTCAAAAGAATGTTCACACCCGGAATAGGACTTTGATCCTCTGAGGATGTAACTTTTCCGGATACGGAGATCTGGGCATTGGCCATCGGAATGACCAACACCATCGCGAGTAAAAGGAGCGATGCCATGAGCATCACTCTTCCACCTGATGGCTTTTGCGTGATTGGTAAATTTTGATTCATAGGTTTGGTTTGATTTTATTCTGTTTAGAATATTGACGCAACAAATTTGAATCAATAGCATCTCGTGAGGGTTAGTTGAAAATTATGAATCCGTTAACGGATGGATGATTAGTCGATGAATTTTAACAGGGAATTAAAATCCATACACCAAATCTTCACGCAACCATTCTATTATCAATGCATTGCGACTTAACAATTCGGAAACAACTATGAAAAAAGGGATCGACAGATCACAAAATGTTGATATCGGTTGCAATAAGTTAACAGGAAGATAAAATTGAACTACATGATAAATTAATATTGGCGAGTCACCTTGCCGTTCAATTTTTTCGATGAAACACAGGTACGATTTAATTGTAATAGGTGCGGGCATTCTGGGCACCATGCATGCATACCACGCAGCCGCGCGAGGCATGCGGGTGTTGCTGGTAGAAAAAGATCAATATCCCACTCAGGCTACCGTCCGCAATTTTGGTCAAGTGGTTCCTTCAGGGATGTCATCCTCGTGGTTTGATTACGGTGTTACGAGTACACAGTTATATAAAACAATTCAAAAAGAATATGACATCGGTATTCGACAGCATGGCAGCGTTTATATCGCCTCCGATGAGGATGAACAAAAACTAATTCATGAATTAAAGCAGGTAATGGATGCGCGGGGATATGAAGCACACCTGCTTACCAAATCAGATTGTATTAAAAAATGGCCGGCACTGCAGAATGAATATTCCAAAGAGGCGATTTTCTTTCCGCAAGAAGTAAGTGCAGAACCTTCTTTCACCATACACGCATTGATTAAATACTGCACATTAAAATTTCCAAATTTAATTTATATACCCGCCACCACCATTATTGATTGCATCATTTCGAAAGGTCACGTAAATGTAATTTCTCAATTACGTGAAGTGTTTTTTACCGAAAAAGTAATTGTGTGCAATGGATCAGAGTTTAAAATTCTTTTTCCTGACCAATTCAGAAATAGTGGTATTGAAGTTAGCAAACTGCAAATGATGGCTACCTATCCGATGAAAGAGGTTGCATTGGAAGGCAATATTTTAACCGGACTTACTATTCGCAGGTATGAATCATTTGAAGAACTCCCCTCCTTTTCATCCATCCGCACACCTGCACATCTCACAGAACTAAAAAAATGGGGCATCCATATTTTATTTAAAAAAGGAATTGATGGTTCGATTATAATAGGCGATTCACACGAATATGCTTCGGTGAATAAGTATGATGACCTTGGCTTCGACACAAAAGAATCCATCAATAAGCTGATGCTTAATGAAGCACAGCGGATTGTAAAATTTAATGTTTCCAATATCGCACGCACCTGGGCAGGATTCTATTCCCAACATCCTGAAAAAGACATCGTGGAAATTGATATTGATAATAATATACATATACGCACTGCCATCGGAGGAAAAGGTATGACATCTTCTGCAGGCTATGCTGCAGAGAGTATTCAGCGAATATTTTCTTAGCATGCCGGCATTTAAAAAACACCTCATTACAAAATGGTTGTCTCAACTGCATCCGGTTTGGTTTACAATCTATGCATCGGTAGCTGCCTTTGGGCTTTACACGTGTATTTATGCTTTCCGAAAAACATTTGCTGTAGCCACTTTTGAGGGAGTTCAATTTCTGGGCATCAGTTATAAAGTATGGCTTGTTACCTTTCAGGTAGCAGGCTATGCACTCTCTAAATTTATCGGTATCAAAGTGATTTCAGAGTTGAGGGCACATACACGCACCAGTAGTATTTTACTTATGGTTGTCATTGCGGGTATATCATGGTTTTTATTTGCAATCATTCCTGCCCCATACAATATCATTTTTCTATTTTTTAACGGATTGCCACTTGGGTTAGTGTGGGGCATGGTATTCAGCTACCTCGAAGGAAGAAGGATGACTGAAATTCTTGGCATTTCACTTTCCGTAAGCTTTATCTTTTCTTCAGGTTTTGCGCGATCTGCCGGTGCATTGATAATGAAAAACCTGGGGACTTCAGAATATTGGATGCCGTTTGTAACCTCATGTGTGTTCACCATACCCTTGCTAGCGTTCCTCTTCTTTCTCGATAAACTTCCTGCCCCCAATGCAGAAGACGAAAAATTGCGCACGAAACGAATGCCGATGAATGGTACCCAGCGAACACAATTTATTTTCACCTTCCTTCCGGGAATCATCTTATTCATCATCGCATATATGCTGCTCACTACTTTCCGTGATTTTCGCGACAACTTTGCAGCAGAAATCTGGACATCGGTAGGTATCACAAATAACTCGGCCATCTATACCACAACCGAAATTGCCGTTACACTAGCCGTATTGGCTTGCATGTGCGGCCTCATCTTAATAAAAAATAATCAGGTTGCCCTGATGATGAATCATCTGATCATCGCGGCAGGATTTATACTAATCGGAGTGGCCAATCTGCTTTTTGAAAATAACAGTATTACACCCGCGCAATGGATGGTGATACTCGGCACCGGTTTATATATGGGTTACATACCGTTTAACAGTATCTTTTTTGATCGCATGTTAGCCACCTTTCACTATACCGGCACCGTAGGGTTTATCATGTACCTGGCCGATGCATTTGGTTACCTGGGCAGCATCAGTGTATTGTACATCAAAGAATTTACCGGGCTGCAGGTAGGTTGGTTGAATTTCTTTATCAACAGTGGATATTATATAAGTGCAGCGGGCACCTTATTAATCGTGTCTTCAATGATTTACTTTCAACTGAAACATAAGCAGACTTCGGCACTACCTTTCAATTCCGGCTTACTTACTACAGATTAAAAATAGTCTTTAACTCACTCAGCTGGTCTATCAAATGTGTATGTGGTCCGCCCACAAGTTGTTCATGTGTATATGCCCCCGATGTCACTCCAATCACCCATCCGCAGCCAGCATTGGTTCCTTCTTGTAAATCAGACATTGTATCTCCTACCTTGGCTACTCTGGTTACATCCGTCACACCGGTAAGCACCATGGCTCGATGAATCAAATCCGGATGTGGTCTACCCTGTTTCACTTCATCACTTGTTACACTGGCATCAATCAAACCTTTTTGTTCCCATCCCATTCTTTTCAGTAAGGG
>JALOMN010000237.1 GCA_025455445.1 Cyclobacteriaceae bacterium | reverse complement strand
ACTGGGTAGTGGAATTTGCCAATGAGAGTCTGGATAATGACCGCTCATGGGATATACGCCATAGTCTGCTCGAATTTTCAAAGGAACTTTTTAGAGAAGAGTTTAAGCAGATTCAGGGAGAGCTGAATCAAAAAAGTTCCGAGCATGATTTTTTTAACACTACGATTACAGAGCTAAAAAAAATCAGGAAATCATTTCTCGATGAGATACGGGAAAAAACCGGAAGGGCGGTAGCAATTATTCAACAGCATGGATTAACACTTGATGATTTTAAATATGCTGGCGGAGGTGCATATAGCTGGTTCATTAAGTTTACAAAAGCTAACTCTGTCGTTGACATCACACAAAAGGAAATCGGCTCAAGGCCACGAAAGGAATATCAGTTAAGCAAAAACTGGCCGGATAAGGATACACCCCATCAGGCGGTTATCGAAAAACTTGCTGATGAAAAATTAATACCGTTGATCAATGAGATACTTGAATATCATGAGAACAATTACAGCAATGCCCTATCAGCTGAACTCGCCCTTAATAACTTCTACCACTTTGGTTTGATTGCCGATATCTCGCGCAAGCTGAGTGAATATAAAGACGAAAACGGAATCATGCTGTTGGCCGATGCGCCCAACTTTTTATCGGGTGTGATTCGCGATAGCGATACGCCCTTTATTTATGAGAAGGTAGGCTCGTTTTATAAAAACTTTCTGATTGATGAATTTCAGGATACCTCGCGCATGCAGTGGAGTAACTTTTTACCACTGCTCACCAATGGTTTGGACCAGGGATATCCCAGCATGGTGGTAGGTGATGTGAAGCAGGCTGTGTATCGGTGGCGAGGGGGTGATTTAAAACTCTTGCAACAGGAAGTAGCCACGCATGTGGGTGAGGGGCGTACAAGCGTAAAACCCCTTAAGAGTAACTTTCGAAGCGCGAAAAATATTGTGTCGTTCAATAATGCCTTATTTAAAACGGCTGCGGATAGCGTGTCTGCCCATACAGGTCATGCAATTTCTATTGAGGCGTATGACGATATAAAACAGGAGATTATTAAGTCTGATGAGGGGTTTGTGGATATTTCTTTTCTCAAAGATGACAGGGAGATAAAATGGGAAGAACGAGCATTGGAGTTGATTCCCAAACACCTTGAAGCACTGCAGCAGATGGGTGCTCAGTTGAAAGACATCGCTATTTTAGTTCGTAAGAATGATGAAGGCAAAGCAGTGGTGGCGCATTTGCTTCAATATAAAAATTCACAAGAAGCCAAACCCGATTGCAGTTATGATGTTGTTTCCGGTGAATCGTTGCAACTGGATGGTGCCGGCACCGTGAATCTTCTGGTAAGTGCGTTGAAATATTTACTCAATGCAGAAGATAACATAGCCCGGGCGCAGTTAAGTTATGAATATGCCCGTTTACATCAACCGGAGCGTGAGCATGTGGTTGTATTTTCGATTACTGATCAAAAGAAATTTGAGAAATTGCTTCCACCCGAATTTGCCCGCGAGAAAAGTGCGCTGAAAAAGTTGCCACTTTTTGAATTGACAGAATCGCTGATTCGGATTTTTGAATTAGGAAATTTTGTAGCTGAACTTACCTATCTGCAAACTTTTCAGGATCTGGTATTGGATTTCGCTTCGCGCGAACGCAATGATCTTGCTGAATTTTTATTATGGTGGGAAGAAAATAAATCAAAAAAATCAATTCAGGTCTCCGGTGAGGTAAATGCAGCTCAAATACTAACCGTTCATAAATCGAAAGGGTTACAATTTAAATATGTGCTGATTCCATTTTGTTCATGGGATTTGGATCACGGTAAAAAGACGGTCAATCTGTGGGTGAAATCGGAAGCGTCTCCATTTAATCATATGGGTTATCTGCCAGTGCGCTATTCCGATAAACTGCCGGATACTTTGTTTGCCGATTATTACGCAGAGGAGCGGGCACGCTGCTATCTCGATAATCTGAATTTACTTTATGTGGCGCTCACCCGCGCAGAGCATGGATTAATTGTAACGGCCATGCAGCCCGGCAAAAGTGAGGAGTTTAGCACGGTCGGTGAATTACTTTATTACACTATTCAACAAACTTCAGAGTTGGCTGCTGGTTGGAATTCGCAACAAGTTTGTTATAAGTCAGGTGAGTGGGTTGCCAAACAGGCTGCGCACAAGGCTGAAACCAATGAAGCCATGCCTTTGCCCGGATACGTTTCTACACCATGGCGAAATAAATTGGTGATTAAGCAAAGCGCGAAAGGGTATTTGCATTCACAGGCCGAACTGGCAGACAAAGCACGCTATGGAATTTATATTCATACAGTGCTATCGCGAATAAAGTATCAGGATGAGTGTCAGGCTGCAGTGGATCAGCTTTTGGCGGAAGGATTAATTACGGAGAAAGAAAAGCCTGAAATAGGCGCGCTGCTGAATGAGTTGTTTTCAGATTCAATTATTTCAGGATGGTTTGCCCGCCACTGGCAGGTGCGCACCGAAGTGCCCGTATTGTTGCCCGGGGCATATGAAAATAGAATTGATCGGTTACTACTGCAGGATAAGAAAGCAATCGTGATTGATTTTAAAACTGGTTCACCTTCCAAAAACGATGTTACGCAGGTTACGAATTATATGAGCACGTTAACGCAAATGAATTTTAACCCTGTAGAAGGTTATCTGCTTTATATCAAAACCGGTGAGGTAGTGCCTGTAATGTCAGGCAAAAGTTCAAAAAGTAAATCAGAGAGTAAAAATCAGTTAGGCCTGGGATTATAACACTATGAATTCGTTTCTTAAAGAGCTCGCACAACAGATATATACGGAATATCCTTCCATGGAATCTGTTACTCTGGTTTTTCCTAACCGCAGAGCTTCGCTTTATTTTCGAAAACACCTGAGTGAGTTAATCGCCAGGCCGGTATTTGCTCCTCAGCTTCTCACCATTGAAGAATTTATCACTTCGTTTAGTCAGTATAAAGTTCCTGATAAACTAGAGCTTGTTTATCGTTTACATCAAACCTACCAGCAGGTGATGCATCTGCCCGATGGAAAAGCAGAAACCTTTGACCAGTTTTATTTCTGGGGTGATATGTTGCTTCGCGATTTTGATGAAATTGATAAGTATCTGGTAAATGCAGAACAGTTGTTCAGAGATTTGCGCAACCTGAAGGAAATGGATTCGGGGTTTGATTACCTTACCGATGAGCAACGTAAGTTTCTTGAAGAATTCTGGTTAAGCTTTGAAGAAAATCTAACAGAGAATAAGAAGAAATTCATCGAAGTATGGTCAAAGCTGTATTTTCTCTATGATGCATTTAAAAAGCAACTGCGCACAGAAGGTCTAGCCTACGAAGGGATGCTGCATCGCGAGGTGGCAGAAAGTTTTACTTCTGAAATGGAATTGAAGTATGATCCTCAGAAAGTTGTGTTTGCCGGATTTAATGCACTCACCAAAGCAGAAGAAAAAATTTTAGGATATTTTGTAGAGCGGGGAAGTCGTATCTGTTGGGATGGTGATGATTATTACGTGAATAATGATCAGCAGGAAGCGGGATTATTCTTCCGCGAATATCAAAAGCACACGGTGTTGAAAAAAACTTTCCCATCCGCCTTTCCTGCAAACTTTAAAAATAATAAGCACATCCAGGTGTTTGGCTCTGCACAATCAGCCGGTCAGGTAAAAATGTTGGGGCAGTTACTTACCGAGCAATTAGCCAAGGGTATGTCGGTGGAAGATACATTGCTTGTATTGCCTGATGAAAAGTTGCTGGTGCCGGTCTTGTATAGTATTCCGGATAGAGTATCAGCACTTAACGTAACCATGGGGTTCAGTTTAAGTAACACTCCTTTCTATAATCTGATTGAATCATTGGCAGAGTTGCAGATAGGCAAGCGCAATGGACATTACAATCACCGCGCAGTGATGGCTATACTCGGGCATCCGTATGTAATTGCAGTGAATGAGGCAATGGCTAATGCAAAACGAAAGGAAATCTTAAAAAGCAATTGGGTTTCCATTCCTCAAAGTTTTCTGGCTACGGAGTTGCCGCTGCATCGCCTCATGTTTGGCAATCTTACGGAGGGATTTCTTCCTTATCTCACTGCTGTAATTCATGAAATCGGGGCGGTTGATTCGATAGCCGATGCAGACAAAGAATATGCATTTCATTTCATAAAGCTTATAAATCGGGTGCAGGAGATTATTGGCGCACAGGCAGAAG
>JALOMN010000236.1 GCA_025455445.1 Cyclobacteriaceae bacterium | reverse complement strand
GCAATACCGGGCACTACCGTAACAGTTATCAATGTAGGCGGTGCTGACACCGAACCCACCATACGCAAAGCACTTGCCATTGGAGCAGATGATGCCATACGCGTAAATGCAGAACCAACGGATTCTTTTTTTGTTGCCTCTCAGATTGCGGCTCATGCACAGGGCTATGAACTCATTTTGATGGGCCGCGAATCCATCGATTACAATAGTGGCGTTGTTCATGCAATGGTTGGTGAATTACTTGGTTTGCCATCAATATCACCTGTGATGAAATTAGAAGTTGATGGTACTAAAGTAAAGATGACCCGTGAAATTGAGGGTGGCAAAGAACAGGTGGAGGCATCTTTGCCTTTAATTGCAGGGTGTCAGGAACCCATTGCAGAATGGAAAATACCCAACATGAGGGGAATTATGTCAGCGCGCACAAAGCCATTGAAAGTGGTTGAACCTATTGCGGTTGACCTTGGGGTAATAAATCAAAAGTTTGAATTGCCTGCACCCAAAGGTGCAGTTAAAATGATATCAGCAGAGAATGTGGCTGAGTTGGTAAGCAAACTAAAAACAGAAGCGAAAGTACTTTAATAGTAAACGCAAAAAACTATGTCGACAATAGCATTTATAGAAACATCTGAGGGGAAAGTAAAAAAGTCTTCACTGGAAGCACTTTGTTATGCGCATGCATTAGGCAAGCCGGTGACAGCATTGGTTTTAGGCCCCGCTGATGAAAGCGACCTGAAGAGTTTGGGTAATTATGGTGCACAAAAAGTGTTGCACGCAAATGATGCTCGTCTTGGGCAAGGTGTGTTGCAAGCGTATGCATCAGTGCTTGCTCAGGCAATGAAAGATGAAAATGCAGATGTACTTATTCTTGCCAACTCATCTTTGGCAACTACCGCGGCAGCTAAAGTGGCTGTGAAGTTGAAAGCAAGTTTTGCCTCTAATGTGACCGAGTTGCCTGATACCAGCAACGGTTTTGTAGTGCGCAAAAGCATCTATACGGGCAAAGCCTTTTCATGGGTAGAATTGAAAAGTGACAAGAAGGTAATTGTGATTCGGAAAAATGCTGCAGAGTTAAAAGAAACGGGTGGTAGCGCAGAAATTGTTTCGTATTCACCCACCTTGACTGACGCAGATTTTAATACAACGATCACCGGCAGTGAAAAGGCTACCGGTGATGTGTTGCTTCCTGAGGCTGAAATTGTAGTATCTGGTGGCAGAGGTTTGAAAGGCCCGGAGCATTGGGGATTAATTGAAGACCTGGCAAAATCGTTGCACGCTGCAACAGGCTGCAGTAAACCAGTTTCTGATATGGGCTGGAGACCACACCATGAGCATGTTGGACAAACCGGAATTAAAGTAGCCCCTCAACTGTATATCGCAGTAGGTATATCTGGGGCAATACAACATCTCGCGGGAGTGAATTCTTCTAAATGTATTGTGGTTATTAACAAGGACGCAGAAGCTCCATTTTTTAAAGCAGCGGATTACGGAATTGTGGGCGATGCTTTCGATGTTTTGCCTAAATTGACAGAGGCAATTAAACAATCGAAATAAGAAAACAGTCACAGACCGTATGATTTAAATACTTTTTTATAATTTCAATTTTTTAGTGTGGCACCGTTGAAGAAGATTAAACTTGAAATACTCGGACTTTCCTCCAGTCAATCACAGACTGGCTCATTCGCGCTGGTATTAGGTGAAGCCGAAGGAAACAGAAGGCTACCAATCATCATAGGCATGTTTGAGGCGCAGGCAATTGCCATTGAAATTGAAAAGATTTCGCCCAACCGACCGATGACTCATGATTTATTTAAGTCATTCGCAAATTCATTTCATTTTCTTGTGGAAGAGATAATTATCTCCGACTTAAAAGAAGGAGTATTCTTTGCGCGCATCGTGTGTTCAGATGGTTTGAATAAAACCGAAATAGATGCAAGACCTTCTGACGCAATCGCCATCGGATTGCGATTCGACTGCCCGATATATACCTATGAATCAATTCTGGCAGAAGCAGGCATTGTGCTTACAGACCAGGAGGAAGAAGAGGAACGCATTGAAACAAAACCTGAACCCAAATCAAAAGCAAAAAAGGAATCTGCTAAGAAATCCGGGGATGACTTTAAAAATTATTCCGTAGAAAAACTTAATGAATTACTGAAGGAGGCGATTGATAAGGAAGATTATGAACGGGCTGCAAAAATCCGTGACGAACTGAGCAAGCGCAACTAATTTTAACTTTTAAACTATCCCATATTTGATGGATTATCTACGCGGTCTTGCCGGTATTCTTTTCATTTTAGGCGTTGCTTATTTACTTTCCGGAAACAGGAAGAAGATCGATTGGCGATTGGTTGCCATTGGTATTGCGATACAACTCACATTCGGTCTAATAATCGGAAAGGTAGAAGTTGCCCAGAAGGCATTTGTCTTTATCAGCGAAAAGTTTGTGTACTTCCTCAGCTTTGCGGCTCGTGGAGCAGAATTTCTTTATGGAGATTTGGCTAAAAACAGCACAGGCAATACAGAAGTAAAACATAATCTGGGTTTTCTATTTGCTTTTCAGGCATTGCCTACCGTGATATTCTTTTCTGCCGTAACTGCTGGATTATATTATTTAGGTGTTTTGCAAAAAATAGTTTTTGGTTTTGCCTGGTTGATGGCGCGCACCATGCGCTTATCGGGCTCCGAAAGTTTGTCCGCGGCTGCCAATGTTTTTATGGGACAAACAGAAGCGCCATTGTTGGTTCGTCCATTCATTGGAAGAATGACAAACTCTGAACTTAATTGTTTAATGGTAGGAGGCATGGCCACCATAGCAGGTAGCGTGTTAGGTGCATACGTTTCATTTTTAGGTGGAGGTGATCCTGCAGAGCAGGCAAAGTTTGCTACCTATTTGTTAAGTGCTTCTATCATGAACGCACCTGCAGCCATTGTGCTCGCAAAAATATTTCTTCCTGAAACAGAACCCGAGAAGATAGATCGAAGCCTGGTGGTATCGCGCGAGCAGATAGGGGTGAACCTCATTGATGCTTTGGCCAGCGGGGCTGCTGATGGGTTGAAACTAGCGCTTAACATTGGTGCGATGTTACTCGCATTTATTGCTATGATCTATGCATTAAATTGGGTGTTGGTGGATTTTGTAGGTGCGCTCACGGGACTTAATTCTTTTGTGGTAGAAAGCACAGGCGGTGCCTATCAGGGTTTTTCACTTCAGTATATTTTAGGCCAGGTATTTCGTGTGTTCGCCTTTTGCATTGGTGTGAGCTGGGAGGAATCATTGCATGTTGGCAGTTTGCTCGGACAGAAATTGGTGATCAATGAATTTGTGGCTTACCTCGATTTGGCTAATATGAAGGCCGCGGGAATTTTAAGTGAAAAGTCAATCAGAATTGCTACGTACGCACTGTGTGGGTTTGCAAACTTCAGTTCTGTCGCAATCCAGATAGGGGGCATAGGGGCCCTTGCACCAAACAGGAAAGCTGATCTAGCGCGTCTCGGCCTTAAAGCAATGATATGCGGAACAATGGCCTCATACATATCAGCCTCCCTGGCGGGTATACTTATGTAAAAGTAAGTGCCTGATGCAGGATAAAAAAAAATTTACTGGAAGAAGTGTGTTAATTACCGGTGGCACTTCCGGGCTCGGACTCGAACTTTCGAAGGCATTTCTTGCTGATGAATGCAAAGTATATATACTGGGCAGGAAGAAACCACAATCATTCAGGGAGTCCGGTTCTTCTATTTTTGCAGGTGTCGATTTTTCCGATCTGAGGTCAACTTCGGAAGTAATAAAACGGCTGGCTGATGAGCTGGACAACCTTGATATTATAATAAACAATGCAGGTGTACTTAGTCCTTCAGCCTATACAACCACTGCCGACGGCATTGAATATACCTTTCAGGTGAATTATCTCGCTCATATTGTTGTAAATGAGATTTTAATAAGGGCCGGAAAGCTTGCACCCAATGCGAAGATAGTTTCTGTTACATCTCCGGTTTACAAGTACATAAAACCTGATTTCAGAATTTGCGGAGCAGACAATTATTCAGTTTTCAGGGCTTACGCCGAATCTAAGTACTACACTCTGCTTACAGGGAAATACCTTCAGAAGATGTTCCCCGGTAATGACATTGTATTTTTCGGATTTGATCCAGGCACATTCAGTTCCGGAATAGCAAGAATGCAGCCCGGATGGTTTCGAAGCCGAGGCTGCGATCCGGG
>JALOMN010000014.1 GCA_025455445.1 Cyclobacteriaceae bacterium | reverse complement strand
CCGATTGTATATGGTATTGGTGGTAATAATACCCAACATGTGATTGAGGAAATCAAATCCACCGATTTAACAGGAGTAACTGCATTATTATCGGTAAGTCCATATTATAACAAACCACCTCAAGAAGGCATTTATCAGCATTTCAAAGCCGTTGCAGATGCTGCCCCGGTTCCGGTTATCCTATACAATGTGCCCGGTCGCACAGGTTCGAATATCGCTGCGCAAACCACCCTGCGATTAGCTGCACATAAAAATATTATCGGCATAAAAGAGGCCAGCGGCAACCTTGAACAATGCATGAAAATAGTTAAAGATAAACCCGCTGACTTCATGCTTATTTCCGGAGATGATATGCTTACACTTGCGATGTATGTGTTGGGCGGTGCGGGTGTAATTTCCGTTTTGGCGAATGCGCTTCCCCAGGTATTCAAAAAAATCAAAGAAGGATTTACTAATGGAAAACTGGCAGCTGCTCAAAAAGCTCAGGTGAGTATCGTTGATTTAAATGGACCAATGTATGAAGAGGGAAATCCTGTAGGTGTGAAGAGTCTTCAGGAAATAATGGGATTATGTTCAGGTTATGTTAGGTTACCCTTAGCCCCTGCATCGGCTGAACTCAAAAAGAAAATAGAGGCACGCTACAAAGCGTTTAAAATGTAAAAAGCTGAACCAAACGGCTCAGCTTTTTAATATCCTTGTAAAATTGAAAATTAGCTTTCTTTGTTTTTCAATTCCTGTACTTCCTGACGAATTGCTTGAGCAGCATTTTTCAGGTCTTGCATACCCTTTCTGATGCGGGTTCCAGCTGCGCTATTTCCCTTGTTATAGAACTTATCTGCATCTCCTTCTAGTGATGCAATCAAGGCTTTTAGTTCTTCAAATTTTTTCATTTTTATCGGATGTTTAAATTATTAAATAGATTTCCTTATGCCAATTTAAGCAAAAACCTTTAAAAACAAGTCAAAAACCCATTTTTTTAGACTTTTGTCACTGAAACCAGTGCTTCTTCCTTATAAAAACCACTGTCAAGCTTCGATTTTAGCGCAGAAAAGGCATTTAATGTTTCTTCCACATCTGCCATGGTGTGGCTGGCTGTTGGGATAATTCGGAACATAATTACATCTTTTGGCACCACAGGGTAAATCACCACCGAACAGAATATGTTATAGTTTTCACGCAAATCCATCGACATATTAGCTGCTTCGCCTACACCACCTTTGAATAACACCGGAGTAGGTGGAGTTTGGGTTGGATTAATCGTGAAGCCACGCTCACTTAACCCTGTCTTTATTGCAGCCATAATTTTCTTTAAATCAGCACGCAATTCAGGATGCTTCTTTACCAACTCCAGGCGCTTTATAGCACCCAAAACGAGTGGCATAGGAAGTGATTTCGCATAAATCTGGGAACGCACGGTATAACGGAGATATTTTAAGATATGCTTGTCTCCAGCCACAAATGCCCCAATGCTGGCCATTGACTTGGCAAAAGTAGAAAAGTAAAGATCGATTTGGTCTTGCACACCTTGCTCCTCGCCAACACCTGCGCCTGTGGCTCCCATCGTTCCAAAACCATGGGCATCATCCACAAATAGCCTGAAGTTGTATTTCTTCTTTAATTCTACAATTCCTTTTAAGTCGCCCATATTACCTGACATACCAAATACACCTTCGGTGATAACCAAAATACCACCACCGGTTTCATTAGCAAGTTTGGTAGCGCGCTGAAGTTGCTTCTCCAGGTTCTCCATATTATTGTGGGGATACACAAAGCGTTTACCCATGTGCAACCGCACACCATCAATAATACATGCATGTGATTCTGAGTCGTACACAATCACATCTTTGCGATCAACCAATGCATCGATTACAGAAAACACGCCCTGATAACCATAGTTAAGCAAGAAGGCATCTTCTTTACCAACAAAGGCCGCCAATTGCTTTTCTAATTCATTATGATGTACAGAGTTACCTGACATCATTCTGGCACCCATGGGTGAAGCTAATCCGTATTGAGCTGCTGCCTCAGCATCTGCCTTTCTAACTTCAGGATGGTTGGCCAAACCCAAATAATTATTTAAACTCCAATTCAATACTTTTTTGCCATTGAATTTCATTCGAGGTCCAATCTCTCCCTCCAGTTTAGGGAAAAAGAAATATTCATCAGGTAAATGAGAGTACTTGGCCAATGGGCCATCTTCCATTCGTAGTTTGTCAAATAAATCGACCATCATGGTATTAGATTGTTTTCAGTTTGTAAAAGCTAAGCTGAATTATTATTCATTGATAATCAGCTGAAATCGCGGCAAAAATAGAAAAATTAACTCATAGTATATAACATAGCAGAAAAAGGTCATTTTTATGGTTTGGATATAATCCCTAGCATTGTATTAGTAAAAAATGTCATGAAGAAAATTAAGAAGTTATTGGTTGCCAACAGGGGTGAAATCGCCTTGAGAATCATGCGAAGCGCAAAAGAAATGGGTATTGCTACGGTTGCCGTATACAGTGAAGCCGATCGAAATGCCTTGCATGTTCGTTTTGCTGATGAAGCCGTCTGCATCGGTCCACCACCCTCTTCGCAATCCTATCTTGTGATGGATAAAATCATCGAAGCAGCCAAAGCCACACAATCCGATGCCATTCACCCGGGATATGGCTTCCTATCTGAAAATGAAGACTTTGCTGCTCTGGTAAAAAAATCAGGTCTGATTTTTATCGGACCCTCTGCCGAATCTATCGAACTGATGGGTAGCAAACTTGCTGCAAAGGCAGCAGTAGCAAAATTTAATGTGCCTCTGGTGCCCGGAACTTCTGAGCCTATCTCTGACATCGCGAAAGCAAAACAAATCGCCAGCGAAATCGGATACCCCATTTTAATTAAAGCAAGTGCAGGAGGCGGAGGCAAGGGCATGCGAATTGTTGAAAATGAATTACAGTTTGAAGAGCAAATGGAAAGAGCGGTAAGTGAAGCAACTTCAGCATTTGGTGATGGCTCTGTTTTTATAGAAAAGTATGTTACCCAACCACGACATATTGAATTCCAGATTTTTGGTGACCAACATGGAAATGTAGTTCACTTGTTCGAGCGTGAATGTTCTATTCAACGGAGACATCAGAAAGTAATTGAAGAAGCACCTTCTTCTGTATTAACCCCGGAACTTCGAAAACAAATGGGCGAAGCAGCAGTGAATGTTGCAAAAGCTGCCAATTACTTCAACGCAGGCACGGTCGAATTCATTGTAGATGAAAACCTTAACTTTTATTTTCTTGAAATGAATACTCGATTGCAGGTAGAGCATCCTGTAACCGAATTAATAACCGGACTCGATTTGGTAAAACTTCAAATTAAAATTGCAGAAGGTGAAAAGCTGCCTTTCAAACAAGAAGATTTGAGCATTCGGGGTCACGCGATAGAAGTCCGCGTGTATGCTGAAGATCCTGCCAATAATTTTTTACCGGACATTGGCACACTTAAAACCTATAGGCGACCACAAGGGCATGGAATTCGAGTAGACGATGGGTTTGAACAGGGAATGAAAATACCATTCTATTACGACCCCATGATCGCTAAAATGACATGTCATGATGAAACACGAATAAAAGCAATTGAAAAAACTATCCGCGCCATTGATGAATATGAAATTACAGGGATTGAAACCACCCTTGGATTTTGTCGGTTTGTAATGGATCACGAGGCATTTCGCACCGGAAACTTTGATACTAAATTTGTTGAAAAATATTTCAAACCTGAATTACTTAAAACAACCGGTACCGAAGATGAAGAATTACTGGCTTCTGTGTTAGCCTTTTCTGTAGTAGATGGAATAAGCAAAAAGAGCGAAGTGCACAATTCAACTAATTCGGTGAGCACAAGCAAGTGGAGAAAAAACAGAGTTCAGTAATGGCAGAGATAAAACCACTCAGAGCCTGGCGATATAATTATGAACTGGCCAGTAAAATAGAACAACTAACCTCACCTCTTTTCGATGTAGTTACTGAGAAACAAAGAAAAGCATTATATCAAAATGAATTTAATTCTATTCATCTTTCGGTTCCGCTAGGGCCGCATCCGTCTTCTCATGCCTGCCAGCTTCTTGAAAACTGGAAAAAAGATGGAGTAATTGTTCAGGATAGTCTTCCTGCTATCTATGTGTATTATCAATACTTCAAATTAGCAGGTTCCGCAAAAGAATTTTGTCGGAAAGGATTTATCAGCAACATCCGAATTTATAATTGGGAAGAAAAAGTAATACTCCGACACGAAAACACCATACCAAAATCGGTCAATGACAGAATTGAAATTTTAGAAAAAACTCAATTAAATGTAAGCCCCACGCATGGTTTATATACGGATACATTGCATTCCCTTGAACCTTATATGGATGAAGCAATTTCTCATCCTTTGTATGAATGTGAAGATTATCAAGGTGTGCGTGATGTACTGGGCGTGATCCATGATGCGCACGTCATTCAGAAATTTATTGATCTGATAGCAAACAAAAAAATAATACTCGCGGATGGCCACCATCGCTATGAGGGCTCTCTCATATATAAGGAGAAATGCCAGCACGAAAACCCAGAACATACCGGTAAAGAAGGGTACAACTTTCATTTAATGTATCTCACCAACACTGAGTCAGATGATCTCAGAATTCTTCCAACCCACAGACTTATACACGGTTTAAAAAATTTCAATCCTTCAGAAATTGAAGAGAAACTGAAAATAGATTTTGAGGTAAGAGAAATTGAAGATGAGACAACTCTTAACGAAATAATTGTAGGCAAAAAATGGGCGTTTGGCATTTTATTTAAAAATAAAGCACTAAAAATAAAACTCAAGCCAACTGCTTTCGAAACCTTGAAATGGAATTTTCCGGAAATTGTAAAAGAGTTAGATCTCACTGTACTCCATTATTTCATCATTGAGAAAGTATTAGGCATTGCCGGAAAAGACCAGCGCAGATCAGAGAATATTTCATTCGATAGAAGTTTCTCAGATTGTTTGAGTAAGGTTGAAAAACAAGAAGCAGAGATGGCTATCATTACCCAAGAGATTTCCATCGAAGATGTTAAACGCGTATGCGACAGTGGCTATACCATGCCGCAAAAATCAACCTATTTCTATCCAAAAGTCATTTGTGGATTTCTATTCAGTTCAATCAAAGAAGATGAATTTCAATCGCCCGCTTATTCTCGCTTCTAGCTCACCACGCAGGCAATACCTGATGCGCGAAGCTGGATTTACATTTACAACACGTACGCCTGATATCGATGAATCATTTCCGGCCGATATGCCGGTTACCTCGGTACCGAAATTCCTGGCCGAAAAAAAAGCGCGTGTTTTTGAAAATTCAATTACCGATGAAATTGTAATAACTTCCGATACAGTGGTCATTTTAAAAAATGAAATTCTTAATAAGCCATTAAATCGGGCAGAGGCAATTGAAATGTTGCAAAAACTGAGTGGAAAAACTCATACTGTGATTACTGCGGTTTGTTTATTTAGTAAAGCGAAAATAGACTGCTTTGACGATTACACTGAAGTGACTTTTAAAAATCTCACCCTCGGGGAGATTGAATTTTATGTAGATAATTACAAACCATATGATAAAGCCGGAGCCTATGGCGCACAGGATTGGATAGGACTGGTAGCCATACAAAAAATAAATGGTTCCTATTTTACAGTAATGGGTATGCCCATGCACCGGGTGTATGAACACCTGAATAAATTCTAAAAGTATGTTGGTTTAATCATTCAGCACAGCCAACAACTCATTTGTTGCAATGGTGGTAGCACATTTAAAATGAGTTTTCGGGCAAGATTTATAACCATGCAATCCGCAAGGCCTGCACGTTAATTTTTCTTTTGTTTCGATAATGAAAGATCTATCTGATAATGGACCAAAACCAAAAGAAGGTACTGTAGAACAGAACACGGCAGTAACAGGCGCATTCATAGACGATGCAATGTGCATGGGTGCAGAATCATTCACATAATTCATCTTAGCACCCTTCATCAATGCTGCTGATTCTAAAAAACTAAGCTCACCAGCAAGCGTTGTTACTGCATCATTTTGTGATTCTTTTTTGATTGCATCGCATAATGGTTTATCAGCCGGAGCCCCTAAAAGATAAATATGCTCTACCTTTCCTCTTAATTCTTTTAGAAGCAAAATCCATTGTGAAGGAGGAAATTGTTTGGTAAACCACACGGATGTGGGAGCGATACAGAGATAGGAACCGGTTTGAAACTGTTTTACCTTTTCAAAATCACTTTTAGAAGGATATAATTTAGGAAGACATTTGTTTGAATCTGTAAGGGACTCAATTAAGTTCTGATTGCGATCAACTTCATGAAGATTAGCATTTAAATCATGCTTGATCGTTTTCGTAAACAAGAATGATAAAGGATTCTTATTAAAACCAATTTTTTGTGACGCTCCGGATAATGCGGTAATCAATCCTGAGCTGGCAAACCGATGTGCATTAATTACACAGTCATAATGCTTGCTGCGCACATAGGATATAAGCTTCACTAAGTTTTTAATTTTTGCCTGCTTCTTATCCCATATTATCACTTCTCGCAAATGCGGATTGCCTGATAGCAATCCTTCATTCCCCTTTCGCAACAAAAAATCAATCTTTGCAGAAGGATATGTTTCTTTTATTTTTTCAATTAAGGCTGTGGCAAGTATTACATCACCGATAAATGCAGTTTGTATTATCAAAAAAGAATTAATACCGGAGACAATCATCACTCATTAGTATTTCGTCTTATAGAGAGCAAGTGCTTTGGCTACAATTTCCAATGCAATTTTTTTACCCTGAAAGTCCGGAACAACCACTGTCTTATTTTCTAATTTTTTATAACTCTCAAAGAATTCCTTTAACTCCAATTTAAAATGACTCGCCAACTCGGTGATGTCATTTAGGTGACGGGTATTGGCATCGTTTTCAGCAACGGCTAGTATTTTATCATCTTCCTTGCCTTGATCAATCATTTGCATTACACCAATTACGCGGCATGGCACAAGGCACAGAGGTTGAATCTGTTCGCGGCATAAAATCATAATATCCAGTGGGTCCATGTCATCGCCAAGTGATTGAGGAATAAACCCATAATTGGCAGGATAAATCACTGAAGAATATAAAACCCGATCGAGTTTCAGCAACCCTGTTTCCTTATCTACCTCATATTTGGCTCGCATGCCAGAGGATATCTCAATAATTCCATTCACGAATTCCGGAGGGTTTAAGCCGGGTGATACCTCATGCCAGGGATGTTTTATCATATTGGAAAATTACAATAAAAAAAAGAAGCCTACACATTATAAATGAATAGGCTTCTTAAATATCTGACTAATTGCCAGCCAGCTTTTTATTTTTTAGTTTCTTCTTCCTTCTTCTTATCAGCCGCTTTCAAACTCACCTTATCTCCATCTTTTAATCGCTTAGACACTTCGAGGAAAGGCCCTGTAATTACCTCCACATTTTCTGATAATCCGGAAAGTATTTCAATATTTTCGTAATCGCTGATGCCTGTTTTCACTTCTACCATTTTAGCAACATCACCTTCCTTTAAGAATACCACTACTTTATCTTCTTTTTTCTGAACCTTAGGTTTTGAATCATCCGTAACTGTGCGCTCATCCTCGTCAGAGTTATTTTCTGCAGCAGGCTTTCCGCCTTTCAAATCATCGGGATTTCGGGTTGTTACAGCGGCTAATGGCACCGATAACACATTTTCTTTGCGCATGGTAACAATATCCACACTTGCCGTCATGCCCGGACGGAAAGGATAGCGGTTTCCCTCTTTGATTAAGTCCTCATAAGAAGACTGAAGTATCAGGATACGTACTTCAAATTCTGTTATCGCATCTGACGATGCCTTATCGCGTGCTGTATTGGCAATATTCGTTACGATACCTTTAAACTGCTTGCCTATATTTCCATAGGCATCTACATCAATAATTACTGAATCATTATAATGCACGCGCACGATATCATTTTCATTTACATTAACCCGCACTTCCATTTGATTCAAATCGGCAATACGCATCATTTCAGTACCAGCCATTTGCGCTGTACCCACAACTCGTTCGCCTCGCTTCACATTTAATTTAGAAACCACCCCGGTCATGGGTGCGTTCACTGTAGTTCTTCTTACATTTTCTCTTGATTCTCTCACACTTGCTTCGGTGCTACTTACAATATATTTGGCCGCCTCTAAAGTTTGCTGGGCAGATTTTAAATCATTGGTAGCTACTTTGAAGTTTTGCTGAGCTAATTGCCAATCGGCTTCAGAAATAACTTTTTGATTCCAAAGTTTTTCCTGGCGCTGATATTCTTGTTCTGCGCGCATGTAGGTAGCTTCTGCCCGTGATAAGTTGGCCCGGGAAGATTCCAGGTTGGCACGCTGCTGATTAAGTGCAGCTTCTGAACGCTCAAGCTGACTGATCAATAAATCAGGTCTGATTTTCACCAGCACCTCACCCATCGTTACCGAATCTCCATCCTCTACTTTTAAGTCAATAATTTCACCGGATACTTCGGGTGCTAATTTAACTTCAATTACCGGTTGCACCGTGCCAGACGCACTTACCTTCTCAGTGATGGATACTTTCTGAGCCTTTGCAATTTCAACTTCTACTGTTTTAGGTTTACCGATCCAACCTTGCGATCTGCCAATAAGAAGTACTATAATTAACAATGAAACAGAACCAATAATGATATACAGTAACTTATTTGATTTTTGCTTTTGCTTTGCCATTTGAAGTGTTATTGAAGAGTTGAAATTAAAAGTCTAAAGGTAAGCCCTGATAGAAATCAAGCACTTTTTTACGGAAGATGAAATCATACTTTGCGCGCAATAAATCAGATTGCGACTGAAATAAGTTATTCTCAGCTATCTGGTAATCAACAAAATTTACTGCACCTAAATTGTAACGCTGCTGGGTCATACGAAATGCCTCATCACGCGCTTTCACTTGTCGTTCGGTAGATTGATACGTTTTGATTGCCGCAAATGCATTATTATAGGCAGTTTCTACAGTTTGTCTTAGTGTGTTGCTAATTTCCAGGAATGATATATCGGCTATCTCTTTGTTGATGGCCGCGCGCTGCATGGCAGATCTTGTTGATAAACCGTTGAAGATAGGTATCTGTAAATTGATTCCTAAACTTCTACCGCGGTTGTCACGATATTGGTCTCCAATTCCCGGAACCATTATCTGGCCAGTAGGAACTGTCACATCACGCAGCACTGGTGTTAAGGATCCCTGAACGTATCCTACATTGGTTGTTTGAGTTGTAAAACCTCCGTCTGCAAAGAACTGCTGGCGTTGATCAGAGTACACTGTATTATAGGAGCCGCTTATACTCAATCGGGGATACAAATTTCCTTTTGCAGAACGATAGGCATATAACGAACTCTTCTTTCTTAAATCTGCCGCCTTAATTTCAGGCATGGTCAGTGTAGCAATATCATAAATCTCGTCCACCGTTTTATTGATATTCAATTGGTCTTCTAAATCCACTTGTGGTAATTCTACATCTAACGGGTTAGAAGCCGGCAATTGCAATGCTTGCTTTAATTGTAATAGAGATAAGTTTAATGCATTCTCGCGCTGAATTAAATTTACTTCATTGGTGGCAAGTTGCGCATCAAGATTTAGCACATCACCGATTGGAACTGAACCTGCATCTGATAATTTCTTTGTGCGCTCTAATTGCTCTTTGGTTGAATTGAGCTGAAACTGAGCAACATTAAAGAGTTCTTTATTGAAAACTACGTTGAGATAAAGTGTGATTACATTCAATACTACATCGTTTCTTGCTTTCAGCAAATCTTCGTTTGAAGCATTCAAATCAATTTCAGTTTGCTTCATATTATAGAATAATCGAAATCCATTCCAGAGCAGAAGGTTACTGCTTGCGCCAAGGTTTGAATTCTCTATTTTATTCTCAGTAAAGATGTTTGTGGTAGGATCGATAGTTCGACCCCAGTTTAAACCATAGCTTCCATTCGCATTCAGTGTAGGCAACATCGCCATCTTGGCTTGTGTTGCTCCAATCTGGCTGGATTCTACTCCATAGGTACTTCGTTTTACGGTGAGGTTGTTAGTGATTGCATAATCGATCAACTCTCTCAATGTCCATAACTTTTTCTCCTGCGCATATCCTGCTGCAGATAAAAGGAGGCCAACGCTAAATAATACTACTTTCTTCATCATAATTTATAACACAATTGCCGGAACGTGAATTACTTCTTTTACCCAACTTAGACTCTTCAGATACTCGAATGTTACAGGCTTTACAGTAGAATCCATTTCGATTACCTGGCAGGCTAAATCATTTTTTCCTTTTCGCGAAACAGACATCGTAGCAATGTTGCAATCATCATGTGCCAGCACATTGGCGATAAATGCAATACTACCCTTGATATCGTCAGCAAATATTATCATCGTATTGAGTGCAGCAGAAAAATCAGCTTTAAAACCATTCACTTCGGCAATGTTAATAATGCCTCCCCCCTTACTTTCGCCTAATACTTCTATGGTTCGATCTCCTTTGCTGATTGTGATGCGCAATGAGTTTGGGTGAAGTGTGCTGGCATTACCCACTGATTTAAAGTGATATTTCAGCCCAGATTGTCGCGCAAGTTCAATGGCATCGCGAATGCGCTTATCATCGGTATTGAAATCCATTAATCCGGCCAGAATAGCTCTATCGCTACCATGCCCTTCATAGGTGCGGGCAAATGAATTATAAAATATAACCTCTGCTGAATCCGGAATGGCACCCAATATTTTAACTGCAGCCTTTGCTATGCGCACTACCCCTGCTGTATGCGAGCTGGAGGGTCCTATCATTACCGGACCTATCATATCAAAAATGCTACTTTTCTCAGGCATACGCGTTTAGATAACGGAATAATTATTAAAAGGATTTCGTTGGGGGGTATTTATTTCACCTTTCTGGATAATTTTTTAATGAGCGGCAAAAATAACCTATAACTTGTCAATGCCTAACTGCTTTATCAACAAAAAAGCACAATCACATCAGGAAATATCCTCATCCCTCGAATCCGGGTACTACAATCATCTTTGAATTTGCAGTTCGATGACGCAAAGCTTTGGCGGGTGCATATTGTTCCGAATTCCACCAGGCTTTTGCTTTTTCGAGGGTAGGAAACTCCAACACCACAATCCGTTCAGGATTCCAGTCTCCCTCCAAAGTTTCTGCTTGTCCGCCACGCACAACAAACTTACCCTCGAACGGTATCAATGATGCGGGCGTTAACTTTTTATAATCCTCGTATTCTTTTGGGCTATGAATCGAAACCTCAACAATTATATAAGCGGGCATGTGGGTTAGTTTATTCGTTATTTACTCTTCCATAAGCTTCAATAATATCGCGTACTAATCGATGTCTGATTACATCGCGCTCATTAAGCTCAACAAATCCTATTGATTTTACATTTACCAGAATACGCACCGCTTCCTTAAGACCCGACCGTTGGTTGGCAGGTAGATCTATCTGCGAGGTATCACCCGTGACAATCATTTTAGAGTCTGGCCCCATACGTGTAAGGAACATTTTCATCTGCATAGGCGTGGTATTCTGAGCTTCATCTAACAGAATGAAGGCATTATTTAAGGTGCGGCCACGCATATAAGCCAATGGAGCAATTTCAATGATTTCACGTTCCATATAAAACTTGAGTTTCTCATACGGAATCATATCATTGAGCGCATCATAAATAGGCCTTAGATAGGGATCAATTTTTTCTTTTAAATCACCTGGTAAAAAGCCAAGGTTTTCACCTGCTTCCACTGCTGGCCTGGTGATTATAATTTTCTTTACCTGCTTGTTTTTCAGAGCTTTAACAGCCATGGCCACGGAAACAAAGGTTTTGCCAGTTCCTGCCGGACCAAGGGCAAACACCAGGTCATAATCGTGCACCGCTTTTACCAATCGCTGTTGATTGATGGTTTTTGCTTTTATGGGCGACCCCTTTGTGCCATATATTATGATACCATCCGGTGAGTCGTCTGCTACATAATCCTGTCGTTCCTGAGAAATATAACCCCGTACATTTTCCGGATTGAGCAGGCCAAACTGATGGATGTGATCAATCAAGGAATTAATGATGTCAGATATCTGAATAATATCAGGTGCCTCCCCCTTTAGTAGTATCTCATTTCCGCGGGAAATAATTTTACTTTTAGGAAACGCTGCGGCTAACTCAGTAATGTTTCTGTTCTCAACTCCAAAGAAATCGGTGAGCGGAACATTTTCTAGTGTAATGGTTTTTTCGATCAATGAAGTAAAGTAGTTGAAATCATTTAATTTTGATGGCAAAAGTAAACAAATCCCGGTTTCAGTTAAAAAATATTCCGGGTACCTTCTATAACCAATGGCCATTGTCACTTTACTGACCGATAGCGGGGAAAGCGACCACTATGTGGCTGCCATCAAGGCAAAGATTCTGGGTGTAAATCCAGGGTTAACATTAATAGATATTAGTCATAAAATAGCTTCGTGCGACATTGCTCATGGTGCCTTTATGTTAAAATCGGTATTCAGGGATTTCCCAAAAAACAGTGTACACCTTATCGGAGTAGATGCCACCGGCAACAAAGAAAATCAGTTTATCGCAGTGCAATTAGAAGATCATTTTTTTGTAACGAATGATAATGGCTT
>JALOMN010000013.1 GCA_025455445.1 Cyclobacteriaceae bacterium | reverse complement strand
TTTACAGGCACCTGTATTTGGGTCGACCCCGAATTTAACCTCGTATTCATATACCTATCAAACAGAGTGCATCCGGATATGAACAACAATAAACTAATTACAGCCAATATCCGTCCACGTATACAGGAAGTAGTTTATAAGGCCATCTTTAATTACAGGCAGTATTAATTTTGTGAAACCGAAACTAAAAAACGGTTATTAGGGTTTACACATACACGATAAATTAAGTCTTTTAATAGAAAGAAACGTAAAACACAGCGTCACTCAATGAAGATAGGAATAGTATGTTATCCCACTTTTGGTGGTAGTGGCGTGGTAGCCACCGAATTAGGTAAGGCGTTGGCCAAAGAAGGTCACCAGGTTCATTTCATTACCTATAGCCAACCCAGCAGGCTCGATTTTTTGAATGAGAACCTATTCTACCATGAAGTAGAGTTTCGCTCCTATCCGCTTTTTGAATACCCACCCTATGAGCTCGCATTAGCCAGTAAAATGGTAAGTGTAGTATTAAACGAAAAACTCGATTTACTGCACGTGCATTATGCAATACCGCATGCATCGGCAGCCTATATGGCAAAACAAATTTTAAAAACGAAGGGAATATATATGCCGGTAGTTACCACACTGCACGGCACAGACATTACGCTGGTAGGAAAAGATGCCTCTTACGAACCCGTAGTAACATTCAGCATAAACGAATCTGATGGAGTTACTTCTGTATCAGAAGATTTAAAGCGTGAAACCTATCACTCTTTTAAAATCACACGAGACATTGAAGTGATCCCTAACTTTATAGATCTGGAGAAATTCAAAAAGCAGAAGAAAGATCATTTCAAGAAAGCCATTTGCCCTAATGGCGAAGCATTATTAGTTCACACTTCCAATTTTAGAAAAGTGAAACGTGTGGGAGATGTAATTAACGTGTTTAACAATGTGCATAAAGAAATACCTTCTAAACTTTTAATGATTGGTGATGGTCCTGAACGCAACCATGCAGAAACCATGGCACGCGATCTTGAAATAAGTGATTCAGTTCGCTTTTTAGGAAAGCAGGAAGCTGTAGAAGAGGTGCTTTCTGTGGCTGATCTTTTTCTGATGCCTTCGGAGAAAGAAAGTTTTGGCTTGGCTGCCCTCGAAGCAATGGCGTGCGAGGTACCTGTAATTTCTACCAACACCGGGGGGTTGCCCGAATTACAGATACAAGGGGTTACCGGCTATATGAGCAACGTAGGCGATGTAGAAGATATGACACGCCATGCACTTCATGTACTGGATAAAAACAATCTTCCAAAATTCAAGCAAAATGCACTGGCTCGGGCCAAAGAATTTGATATCACCAACATACTACCGTTATACGAACGCTACTACGAAAAAATTCTGGCTAAAGCGGCTATAAACAAGACAATTAACGTTGCCGTTTAACAAGAATTAATTTAGTACTTTTTAAATTTGCAGGAATAAAATATTGAAGAGTATGATTGCCGAAGTAAAACCTCAGAATAAGGGAACGAAACAACTTTTTGAAAACCCCATTCTTGAAAAACTGAGCCGCACGCATATTTCTATACCATTAATTATCTTCTTTTCGTATGCGGGTGGCCTTCTCTACTGGAATATAAAAAACACTTCACTTACACCGCTTACTACGATCGCATTA
This sequence comes from Cyclobacteriaceae bacterium, assembly GCA_025455445.1. Taxonomy (GTDB): domain Bacteria; phylum Bacteroidota; class Bacteroidia; order Cytophagales; family Cyclobacteriaceae; genus ELB16-189. Next base: position 11,104 of record JALOMN010000013.1, on the reverse strand, counting down.
TTCCTGGTGGGTGTAGTTGCGTTTACCTGGGTAGAGTATATGGTACATCGCCATGTATTTCACTTGAAGACTTACACCGAACTAAGAGCAAAACTTCAATATAAAATGCACGGAGTGCACCATGAGTTTCCAAAAGACAAAGATCGGCTGGCGATGCCCCCTCTATTAAGCATCACCATCGCTACCATCTTGTTGCTAATTTTTAAATTGGTGATGGGCGATTTTGTATTTGCCTTTCTTCCTGGATTTCTGGTGGGCTATGCATCTTATTTGTCAGTGCACTACATGGTGCATGCATACGCTCCGCCTAAAAATTTCTTTAAGGCACTTTGGGTGAATCACAGTGTGCATCATTATAAAGACGGTGAAATTGTATTTGGCGTTTCTTCTCCTTTATGGGACTATATCTATGGTACCATGAAAATGCCAGAGGCAAAAAACTAAAAATCAATTAGCATTCATAAAAAAATCGCCACGAGGCGATTTTTTGCTTTATGAGCGACCTAATAAATCATTTCTAATAATTAGGTCAATTATAGAAACAGGATTTGGCTTTTATTGGTTATACTTATAACTAAATCAAATTCATGCTCGGGCATCGCTTTTCCAAATACCTACCACCCGCTGACGAAGCAAAAAGTGACTTTGAGCGGCTGCTTAAAATTTTCATGCAATTGGTGTTACTCACCTCCGGAAATGTGCAGGAAGCTTTGGAGTGGTTGACAGAGGTAGATAAACAGTATAAACTTACTACACCAGAGTATGGCATAGGAGATTTCATTGAAGACCTGAAGAAAAACGGTTATATCACGGATGATGGTGGAAACGGAGATTTTAAACTAAAAGCAAAAAGCGAACAAAGCCTTCGCCAGTCGGCATTGGAAGAAATTTTCGGCAAACTCAAAAAAACTAAATCCGGAGAACATAAAACGCATCACAGCGGCCGAGGAGATGAAGCTACCACCGACAGACGTGAATATGAATTTGGCGATACCCTTGAACAAATCTCGGTAACAGATTCATTGCGCAATGCGCAAATCAATCACGGCCTGGATGATTTCTTCATGACGGAAAATGATCTGGAGGTAATTGAAAGCGAATACAAGACTCAAACCTCAACGGTATTGATGATCGACATATCGCATTCGATGATTTTATATGGAGAAGACCGGATCACACCTGCGAAGAAGGTTGCCATGGCACTCTCTGAATTAATCACTAAAAAATATCCCAAAGACACACTCGACATTTTAGTCTTTGGAGATGACGCCTGGCAAATTGAAATTAAAGATCTCCCCTACTTGCAGGTAGGTCCTTTTCACACCAATACGGTAGCGGGTCTTGAGCTGGCAATGGACATTCTGCGAAGAAGAAAAAATTCAAATAAACAGATCTTCATGATCACCGATGGCAAACCGACATGCATTAAACAAGGAATCAAGTATTACAAAAACAGCTTCGGACTGGACCAAAGAATCTTAAATAAAACATTGTCGTTAGCCTCACAACTGCGCAAACTAAAAATTCCGGTAACCACTTTTATGATTGCCACTGACCCCTACTTAAAAGCCTTTGTGCGTGAATTTACAAAAGCCAACAACGGAAACGCCTATTACAGCGGCCTGCAAGGTTTAGGCAACCTTGTGTTTGAAGATTTCAGAAAGAACAGAACAAAAAATTTATAACTATCAGTTGGTAGTTCCAGGTTGTTGATTGTGACTATACCATTCAACAAACCACTATCAATTATCAACCAACAACTTACTATTCAATGAAAGACCACAAGAACATTAAAACACTTGCACAACTTAAAAGCGCAGGTTATCATCATAAAACCATCAAGCAGGAATTAAGACAAAACCTCATCGAAAAACTTAAGCGCAATGAAAAGGTATTTGAGGGAATCTGGGGTTATGAAGAAACTGTAATACCTGATTTAGAGCGTGCCATTTTAGCCGGACACGATATCAACTTATTGGGCTTACGCGGCCAGGCAAAAACGCGCCTTGCTCGATTGATGGTACATCTGCTCGATGAATTTATACCGGTGATTGAAGGCTCTGAATTAAATGATGATCCGTTGCATCCCATCTCGCGATATGGCATGGATAAAATAAAAGAGTATGGCGAAAGCACGCCCATTACCTGGTTGCATCGCGAAGAGCGCTATTCAGAAAAACTGGCTACACCAGATGTATCCATTGCCGATTTGATTGGTGATGTGGATCCGATTAAAGCCGCTTCGTTAAAATTACCATACTCGGATGAACGCGTAATTCACTTTGGTTTAATTCCACGTTCACATCGTTGCATTTTCGTAATCAATGAATTGCCCGATTTGCAGGCGCGCATTCAGGTGGCGCTCTTCAATATTCTGCAGGAAGGAGATATTCAGATTCGTGGCTTTAAACTTCGTTTACCGTTGGATCTTCAATTTGTGTTTACTGCCAACCCTGAAGATTATACCAACCGCGGAAGTATTGTCACTCCGCTCAAGGATCGTATCGATAGTCAAATTATCACACATTATCCCAAGACCATTGAAATAGGAAAACGCATCACGCAACAAGAAGCCTTTATCCGTGATGAACAAAAAACGCTTGTTGCAGTGAATGAAATTGCAAAAGACCTTATCGAACAAATTGCCTTTGAAGCGCGCAAGAGCGAATATGTAGATGCCAAGAGTGGTGTCTCCGCACGACTTACCATATCGGCCTATGAAAATTTAATTGCTGCCGCAGAAAGAAGAACTTTGATTAATCACGATTCTCAGACTTCAGTTCGTATCACTGATTTTGCAGGGGTAATTCCCGCGGTTACAGGAAAAGTAGAGTTAGTATATGAAGGCCAGCAGGAAGGCCCAGGTATCGTGGCTACCAATTTGGTGGGTAAAGCCTTGAGAAGTCAGTTTGTAAATTATTTTCCTGACCCTGAAAAGTTCAGAAAACAAAAAGATAAAAGTCCGTATAAAAATATTATCGAATGGTTTGGTGAAGGTAACACAGTAGACCTGCTGCAGGGGATGACCAATCAGGATTATGCAAAAGCATTGAAGTCAGTTCCCGGGCTTACTGAGCTGGTAAAGTCATATCACAAAAATGCCGATGCTTCGCTTTCACTTTTCTTAATGGAATTTGCCTTACACGGATTGGCCGAATATAGCCTGATTAGTAAACATACACTCACATCGGGGTTGCAATTCAAGGATTTGCTCAGCAGTATGTTTAACTTACCCGGTAAAGACGAAGACGAACCGGACGATGATGAAGACCTCGGAAACAACTACCGTTGATGCTCAGCAAATTCGCGAGCTGAAGAAGCTGGTAGCCGAAGGTGAAGGCACGCATCTGGAGTTTAAGCGCAAGGCAGCCTATCCCGAAAAAATTGTGAGAGAGATTGTAGCCTTTGCCAATACAGAGGGAGGCACTTTGCTGGTAGGTGTGGATGATGATAAAAGTATTCCGGGCACGAAATATCCGGACGAGGAAGCCCATGTAATTATAGCTGCCCTGAATCAATTGTGCAGGCCACTTCTTACCTATAAAGAAACAATCATTGCTGTAACAGATAAAAAGTTTGTAGTAAGGTTTGATATCGCGCCCAGTGCCAAACGGCCACATTTTTTGGTAGTAGACAAAACAACCCGGCATTGTTTTGTGCGCGAGCAAGACATGAGCATTAAGGCCAGCCCCGAAATGGAAGAGATTGTGCGGAGGTCTAAACGATCAAAAGACATCCGGTTTGAGTTTGGAGAATCTGAAAAACAACTCATGGAATATCTCGAGACACATAAAACCATTACACTTGCGGCTTTCCAAAAACTAACACACCTGAATCGTTTCAAAGCCAGGCGCAAACTCATCCTGCTGGTGCTTGCCAATGTGCTGAAAATCACTGCTACCGAAAAAGGTGATTTATATTCTCGATTGTGGAAGTAGCGACTTGCCGCTTTGGCCAGATTCAACCCGCGAATTCTGAATCGCTCTTAACGCAAAAAATATTGGTAACAAAAAGTTTAAAGCAAAGCATTTATTTATTCATTTGTATTGATTAGATTTCGAATATTCAATTGATGACGCGAAGGTACGATTCATACTTGCAGGGTTATTTTCACCATTGTAAGGAACGTGTCTTCGCTATTTTTTTATCTTAACTTTTTACTATGAGCAAGAAAGACAAAGAGAAAAAGATTTTTGTACTCGACACTTCGGTAATCATTTACGAACACAACAGCATTTTAAATTTTGACGAACACGACATCGGTATTCCCATTACCGTGTTGGAAGAACTCGACAACTTCAAAAAAGGAAACGACACCAAAAATTTTGAAGCCCGCGAGTTTATCCGCTTGATTGATAAGCTGGCGAAAGATCAGATGTTGCATCACTGGAATCCGATCAACGGCAAAGGCAAGGGGAACTTCAAAGTACTAATGGATACAGGTGGCACTGCACAATTGGATGCCAACAAAGTGTTTAATGAAGACAAGCCCGACCATCGTATCCTTAACTCGGCATTGCTCTTGCAAAAACAAGAAAAGGGTAGAAAAATAATTCTTGTATCAAAAGATGTAAACCTACGGTTGAAAGCCAAGGCGCTGGGATTACATGCCGAAGATTATACTACGGGAAAAGTACAAAACATTAATTCACTGCACACTGGCAGAACAGTGATTGATGAGGTAGACCCCGCTGTGATTAATCTGCTTTATGAAAAAGGTTACTGCCCACCCGAGGAAGTACTCGGCAAAATAAAACCGATGAAGAATCATTACTTCATTTTGCGGAGTGGAAAGAAATCGGTGCTTGCCTTTTACAATTCCATGAATGGAATGGTAGAGCAGGTGGAGAAAAAAAATGCTTACGGTATAAAACCCCGCAACGCAGAACAAGCCTTCGCGATTCATGCTGTATTGAAACCTGAAATCAAACTTGTTTCCATGCAGGGTGTAGCCGGTACTGGCAAAACATTGATTGCGTTGGCTGCTGCACTCGAACAGAAAAGAGAGTATAAGCAGATTTATCTCGCCCGCCCCATTGTGCCGCTCAGCAATAAAGACATCGGGTATCTGCCTGGTGATATCAAATCAAAATTGAATCCGTACATGGAGCCCCTGTGGGATAACCTGAAGTTCATTCAAAATCAATACAGCGAATCAGACAAGGAGTATTCTAAAATCACCGAGATGGTGAACAATGAAAAATTAGTAATTACTCCATTAGCTTATATACGGGGTCGTAGCTTATCCAATATCTGCTTTATTGTAGATGAGGCCCAGAATCTGACTCCACATGAAGTAAAAACAATTATTACACGTGCCGGAGAAAATACCAAGATCATATTTACCGGAGACATTTATCAAATCGACACACCTTATCTGGATGCACAAAGTAATGGACTCTCGTATCTGATAGACAGATTAAAGAACCATGAATTATACGCGCATATCACTTTAGAAAAAGGTGAACGATCAGAGTTGGCCAACCTGGCAAATGAGCTTTTGTGAAAATAAAATACCTGTAAAAATGAAGGGCGGGCCCCTCAGCCCGCCCTAACCCCAAAAACCAAACCCCACAACACTTCCCCGTGAACCGGGGACCACACAGTCTTTAAGCTTACACTACAACTTCAGCTTCTGATATATTGATAAATTCAAATTCCACGTCATTTATCAGATCAACAAAGATCACTGCGTCCTTGTTCACCTTACCGGCCAAAATTTGTTTTGAAAGTTCATTCAGGATTTCACGCTGAATTACACGCTTCAAAGGTCTTGCCCCAAACTGCGGATCGTAACCTAATTTTGCAAGCCGCTCCATCGCTTTGTCAGAAATATCAAGTTTGATGCCGCTATCAGCTAAACGCTTACGCACAAAGTTAAATTGTATGGAAACAATTTTTCTTATATCCTCGCGGCTCAGCGGACGGAACATGATGATTTCGTCAATACGATTTATAAATTCCGGGCGCACTGACTTTTTAAGCAATACTAGCACCTCTTCTTTGGTACTTTCCAGTACATCAAAATAATTGCTGTCAGTTATCTTCTCGAAATTCTCCTGAATGATATGCGAACCTATGTTAGTGGTCATGATAATAATCGTGTTTTTGAAATTCGCCACACGACCTTTGTTATCAGTTAATCGACCATCATCCAATACCTGCAAAAGAATATTGAATACATCCGGGTGCGCTTTTTCTATTTCATCGAGCAACACCACCGAATAGGGCTTGCGTCTTACTGCTTCAGTAAGCTGGCCGCCTTCATCATAGCCCACGTAGCCTGGAGGCGCACCGATTAATCTGCTCACACTGTGGCGCTCCTGATATTCACTCATATCAATGCGCACCATGGCATTCTCATCATTAAACAAGTAATCGGCCAGTGCCTTTGATAATTCAGTTTTACCAACACCAGTAGTTCCCATAAAGATGAATGAACCAATCGGGCGTTTCGGATCCTGCAATCCTGCGCGACTTCTGCGTACGGCATCACTCAAGGCCTGGATTGCTTCTTCCTGGCCGGCCACGCGTTTTCCTAACTCTGCTTCCAGCGACAATAATTTTTCACGATCGCTTTGCAGCATCTTCGAAACAGGTATGCCTGTCCAGCGCGCCACAATTTCTGCGATGTCTTCACTTTCAACTTCTTCTTTCATTAAGGAATGTTCGCCTTGCATTTCCTTCATCTTCAACTGAAGCTCTTTAAGCGTATTTTCTGATTGCGTGATTTTACCATAGCGAATTTCTGCCACGCGACCATAATCACCAGCTTTTTCAGCCTGCTCAGCTTCATATTTCAGTCGCTCAATATTTTCCTTTTCCTTTCGAAGGCTTTCCACAATCGTTTTTTCACTTTCCCACTTCGCCTTCAGTGAGTTTCGCTGTTCAGAAAGTTCCGCAATGTCTTTACTTAATAACGCTTCTTTATCTTTATCCTTTTCTCTGCGGATGGCTTCGCGTTCAATTTCAAGCTGCATTATTTTACGATTCAGCTCATCCAGTTCTTCCGGCAACGAATCCATTTCCAACCTTAATTTCGAAGCTGCTTCATCCATCAGATCGATGGCCTTATCAGGAAGAAAGCGATCAGAAATGTAACGGCTTGATAATTCAACGGATGCAATTACCGCATCGTCTTTAATCCGAACACCATGATGCAATTCGTATTTATCTTTAATGCCTCGCAAAATGGAAATTGAATCTTCTACAGAAGGCTCATCCACCATCACTGCCTGGAATCTGCGCTCCAGTGCCTTATCCTTTTCAATATATTTTTGATATTCTTTTAAGGTAGTGGCACCTATCGCATGAAGTTCACCGCGCGCCAATGCGGGTTTCAGTAAGTTTGCTGCGTCCATGGCACCTTCTCCACCACCAGCACCAATCAGGGTGTGTATCTCATCGATGAATAAAATAATTTCACCATTTGAATCAGTTACTTCTTTAATTACCGCCTTCAATCTTTCTTCAAACTCACCTTTATATTTTGCGCCTGCTACCAGCAGACCCATATCTAACGACACGAGCGTTTTAGATTTAAGTCTTTCGGGCACGTCACCATCCACGATGCGCTGTGCCATGCCTTCTACAATCGCAGTTTTACCTACACCAGGTTCACCTAAGAGAATCGGATTATTTTTCGTTCTTCGCGAAAGTATCTGAAGTACACGCCTGATTTCTTCATCTCGCCCAATTACGGGATCAATTTTTCCCTGCTTGGCGAGTTCATTCAAATTTTTTGAGTAACGTTCCAGCGATTTATATTTTGTCTCAGCATTCTGATCGGTTACTTTCGAACCGCCTCTCAATTCCTTTATAGCTTTTAATAAACCGGCACGTTCAAAGCCGGCATCTTTCATAATGGATGCCACCTTATCTTTCGAATTCAATAGCGTGAGCAATAAATGCTCTATGGCTATGTACTCATCTTTAAATTCACGCAACTCTTTCTCAGCTTGGTGCAATACCGTATTAGTAGCGGAAGATAAATAGGGCTGTTGACCAGATACACGCGGATATGCATTTACAATCTCAGTCAACTTAGTGAGTAAAATAGTTTCATTGATGTTTAATTTCTTAAACAGATATTTTGAAACGTTTTCATCAGTTTCCAGAATTGCTTTGAGCAAATGACCAGGCTCAATGGCCTGCTGCTGATTGCTTGTAGCGATCTCGGCAGACTTCTGCAAAGCCTCCTGAGATTTTATGGTGAATTTTTCGAAGTTCATAGCACAACTATTTTTTTAGAGTGAATAACAAATTCGAATCCATCTGAAAAGCGTGATGTATTTAAGAATTTTTGTCATTAAATTGATTACAAATAATCAAAGACAAGCCAGATTGTCTCAACTATATGCCAAAAAGAACATCAAATTCAACCACACACTTACCTAATACCATGTTGCTGGAAGTTGCCTGGGAAGTGTGTAATCAGGTGGGAGGAATATACACGGTAATCCGATCAAAAGTTCCCGCTATGATGGAAAGTTGGAGTGGTCGCTATTGCATGATTGGACCTTATGTAAACAAACAAATACAAGCAGAGCTTGAACCACTGGAAGATGCTGCCGATATTTTTGGATTGGCCGCGACCAATCTTCGCAAGAAAGGATATGATGTTGTCTATGCCGAGTGGCTCATTACAGGCAAGCCACGTGTAATATTATTGAATCCTAATGCGATTGAAGAAAAAGCGATGTCAGTAATAAAATATCTGCTATGGAAGAATCACCAGATACGCACACCCGATGACAACAAATTAATAAACCAGGTAATTGGTTTTGCCTATCTCACTAAACTATTTATTGATGAACTGGTAAAAATTGCAGGAAATAATCAGCCCCTCATTGCTCATTTTCATGAATGGATGGCAGGCTTACCCATTGTGGATATCAAGCGTGAAAAGATGCCGGTGAAAACAATATTTACCACACACGCCACACAGTTGGGCCGTCACCTGGCTATTAACTCGCCTTTCTTTTACGCACACCTTCCATTTTTTAAGTGGGAAGACGAAGCCAAAAAATTTGGTGTAGAAACAGAAGCTTCAATTGAATATCAATGTGCACAAAACTGCGATGTGATGACCACCGTGAGTGATGTTACCGCGCGTGAATGTAAGTATCTTCTGAAAAGGAATCCGGATGTGGTGTTGCCCAATGGCTTAAACATTCAGCGTTTTGAGGCATTGCATGAATTTCAAAATCTCCATTCCTTATATAAAGATCAGATTCATGAATTTGTGATGGGACATTTTTTCAGCTCTTATTCTTTCAACCTTGATAACACGATGTATTTTTTTACATCGGGCAGATATGAATACAAAAACAAAGGATTTGATTTAACGCTCGAAGCACTGGTGCATCTCAATCATCAGTTGAAAATGGAAAAATCGCCACTTACAGTAGTCATGTTTTTTATTACCAAACGTGATTTTTCAAATATCCGGCCGGAAGTGCTGCAATCAAGGGCGATGATGGAAGAAATAAGACAAACCTGCGATGCCATTCAAAAACAAATAGGCAAGCGATTGTTTTTCGAAAGCACTATGCGCAAAGATCACCGTTTGCCGGAACTCAATGAATTTGTAGATGAATACTGGAAGATGCGATATCGTAGAACCATTCAATCATGGAAGAGCAATAAAATGCCTTTGCCGATTACGCACAAACTTGTCAATGAAGATCAGGATGAAATTCTGCAGTTTATAAACCGCAGAGATTTGTTAAATCGTGAAGAAGACAAAGTAAAAATTGTGTATCATCCTGATTTTATCACTTCAACCAATCCATTATTTGGTATGGATTATAGTCAGTTTGTACGTGGATGTCACCTTGGTATTTTTCCGAGCTACTACGAACCGTGGGGTTACACACCACTGGAATGCATGGCCAGCGGTGTACCCGCTGTAACTAGTGACTTAAGTGGCTTTGGCGATTATCTTTTACGCAACATGCCCGACCATGAAAAAGGTGGAATGTTTGTAGTGGAGCGCGGCAAGCGCACGTTTGATTGGAGCGCGAAACAACTTGCGGCATTTCTTTACAAATTCTTACAGCAAGACAGAAGAAGCCGAATCATGCAACGCAATAATGTGGAAAATTATTCAGCGGCATTCGATTGGGAAAATCTGATCAGGCATTATGATGAAGCCTATAAAATTGTAATCAAATAACGATACCGTTAAAAATAGCTTATAGCGCTTCAGAGTATTGCACTCATCCAATCACGAATGGATTTTGCTAAAAAAGGAATCGCGTTTTGCTTTGGAATTTTAAAGCTATGATCGGCACCCTCCACTTTTACTAATGTTGAACGTGGCAGACTCGTGCATACATTGGTGATTAAATCAATTTTTGCCAATGCATCTTTTGTACCTTGAAGAAAAAGCATAGGGATAGTTATTTTCTTTAAATGCATCGCCCTTTCTATAGATGGTTTCTTAATTGGATGCAATGGAAACCCGACAAAGATTACCCCTTTTATATATGGATAATGATTCTCTGCCAGTAATTGAGAGGTCATTCGTCCACCAAATGATTTACCTCCCACAAACAGAGGAACCAAGGGATATAATTCGTGCGCTGTATGAATCGCTCGCTCTACCATCGCTTGTGCAACTGGCGCAGTATCAGGTCGCTTTTTACCTTGTTCCGTGTAATAAAAATTAAAGCGCAGCGTGGCAATTCGCAGCAATGCCAATTCATGTGCGAGGTCTTTCATGAAAAGATGATTCATGCCTGCACCTGCCCCATGTGCAAACGCGTAAATTGCTATCGGTTTGTCGGGAAGAAACGTTATTGCTGATACGCTGTCATCATCAGTGCGAATCTTAAACTCAGAGATTTTATAACTCATGTTAATGTTCTGTAAAGCAACTTACATGAATTTTAATTTCCTGCTATCTTGCACCCGAATTTTAATCAATCAAAATGAAAATAGCAGAAATACACACTAAAAAGGGAGTGATGAAGATTCAATTCTTCGAAGAAGATGCCCCCAACACCGTAAAGAATTTTACCACATTAGCCGAAAAAGGTTTTTATGATGGACTTACTTTCCACCGCGTGATACCAAACTTTGTGATACAAGGCGGATGCCC
>JALOMN010000235.1 GCA_025455445.1 Cyclobacteriaceae bacterium | reverse complement strand
CCAGCAACTCACGAAAACCTTTTAAGGAAGCGACATCATTTTCATGCACAAGGCCGCGTCTGTCGGGAGGAATATTCAGCAGCAGGGTAGAACCTCTTCCTACGGAATTGAGGTAGATATCAAAAAGTTGCTGTGGAGTTTTCACTAGTGAATCTTCTTCGACATGATAAAACCACCGGCAAAAAGTGTATCGGGTGTGATTGTGTTCCAGTTGGTTTCACCCGCCACACCGCGTTCGTTGCCAATCCAGCGCACACCCGGCCCCGCGTCACTAAAAAACAAAATCTGAGGTTCCATCGAGCGCACCAATTCAAGTGTGTTGGGCCAGTCGTAATAAGTCGATCCTTTAATGCTACGCTTCTCACGCTTGCCACCGTAGTAGCCATCGCCACCATTGGCACCATCAAACCACATTTCAAATACAGGTCCATAGCTGGTAAATAATTCTTTCAATTGATTGCGATAGTATTCCACATATGCCGGTGTTCCATAGTCGGCATGGTTGCGATCCCACGGAGATAAATACACTCCGAATTTCAGTCCGTATTTCTTGCAGGCTTCCGCCACATCACGCACCACATCGCCTTCACCATTTTTAAAAGGAGAATTTTTCACGGTGTGTTCGGTGTATTTACTGGGCCACAAACAAAAACCATCGTGATGCTTGCAGGTCAGTATCACGCCTTTGAAACCCGCATCTTTAAAAGTACTCACCCATTGGTCGGCATTATATTCAGTAGGATTGAAGATAGAAGGTTTTTCATCGCCATAGCCCCATTCTTTGCCAGTGAAGGTGTTGGTAGTAAAATGCACGAAGGCATTCAGCTCCATCTCATGCCATGCCAACTGGTTAGGCGCAGGCACCGCTGACATGGGTGCGGGTGGAGCAACTTCTTTTTTACTAGAACAGGAGAGTAGTGCAGCAAAAAGTAATGCAACGTAGGTATATTTCATATTCTAATTATTGATGAGTTGAGCAATAGCATCTTCAGGTTTTTCCACCGGTAATTTACATGCCTGGTTTTTACACACATAAATCAGCGTGCGTCCTGCAATAGCCTCGCGACCGTTAAGCAGTGCCAACTCACTGGATGTATTGGTGCCGGCTGTAACTGTAAAAGGAAGAAAGTGTTTCTGTATCTGATGGCAGGAGGTGAGGGCATCTTCACCAGAAACTACAATTTCTGAAAGTCCTTGTTTCAATTCTAGCAAGGCAATACCCCAGTTCGACATGTAGCCGGGTTCAGATAATATCATAGCTGAAAGTTTTAAAACCATTTTACTTGCCATCTCTTTCCATTCATTTTGATCGAGCAACGTACCCAGCATATGCAGGTTGCGGGCCATCACAGAATTAGATGCCGGAATCACATTGTCAAATACTTCTTTCTTTTTGGCAATCAACTGTTCTGCGGAAGCGGAAGAAAAATGAAAGAATCCATCTGCGTTATCATAGAAATTGTTCACCACATACTGACACCATTTTTCTGCTTTGTGCAACCAGCCTTCATTGTATGTAACCTGGTATAATGCGGCATAGGCCTGAATCAGATACGCATAATCTTCGAGGAAAGCTTCTGTATCAGAGTGTTTATTTTTGTAAGTGCGATATACTTTTCCATCTTCCATCAGGTGCGCTTCAAGGAATGAAATGGCATCCAGCGCCAGCTTGAGAAATTGTTGATCACCAAATGCTTTGTATGCATCTGTCAGGCCGGTGATGGTCATCGCATTCCAGCCTGTAATAATTTTATCATCCAGTCCGGGATGAATTCGTTTATTGCGAATGACGAGAAGTTTTTTCTTGAGCGCTGCGAATGATTCGGTTTCTTCGGCACCGGTAGATTCAAAAGATCGGTAGAAGATATTGCGACCATGTTCCCAATTGCCTGCTTCACTTGCGTGATAGTAGTTGGCGATAACAGCTGCATCCGCGCCAAGCGCTCGTGTTAACTCATCGTGCGTCCAGGTATAAAACTTTCCTTCTACACCTTCACTGTCAGCATCCAATGCAGAATAAAATCCTCCTGCTGGATGCATCATTTCTTCCGCGAGCCATTGCACCGTTTCATACACAATGTTTTTAAAAAGTGGTTCGTGTGTAACCTGGTATGTTTCGGAATACAGACTTAGTAATTGTGCGTTGTCGTACAACATTTTTTCAAAGTGTGGTGCAAACCAGTCACCATCTACTGAATAGCGAGAAAAACCTCCACGTAGTTGATCATAAATGCCTCCACAAGCCACTTGCTTCAGGGTAAGCGTAACCATCTGCAATGCTTTTTCATCTTTTGTAATAGCATGATAGCGCAGCAGCCAATGCCAGATAGAGGGCATGATAAACTTAGGTGCTTTGTCCATGCCACCGCGTGCGAAATCAAACCTGGCGGATAGTATATTGAACATATTGTTTATTCCTTCCTGCGAAAATTCGTTTTCTACTGTGCGTGCAAACCTGCTTACATCCGAAGCCTGTAAATGATTTTTTAAGTCTTCGGCAGATTCGTCAATTTCATTTCGTCTTTCCCGAAAAGCCTTATTGATTTGTTGCAGCAGTTGTGCCCAGTTGCGTGAAGGAAAGTAGGTGCCTCCATAAAAGGGTTTTTGATCTGGCGTAAGAAATACATTCAACGGCCAGCCACCATTTTGCCGCATGGCCTGCACGGCTTCCATGTAAATGTGATCAATGTCGGGGCGCTCTTCACGATCAACTTTAATGCACACAAACAGTTCATTCATGATCTCTGCAATATCATGATTTTCAAAACTTTCGCGCTCCATCACATGGCACCAGTGACAGGAAGAGTAACCAATGCTGACTAATATGGGTTTGTCTTCGGCTTTGGCTTTCTGCAGGGCTTCCGGGCCCCATTCATACCAATCAACCGGGTTATGTGCATGTTGAAGTAAATAGGGAGAAGCGGAGTGTATCAGTCGGTTAGGCATTGAGATGCAATTGTGATTTTATGAGTTTAATTTCTTCGTCAACCGGAATCTGTGCGTGCACTTCTTCCAGTTTATGTAATAAGTCTTTTAAGAAATATTGATGAGCAGGTGAATCCGGGTGATAGGCCCGGTGATGCATGGCTTGACGGATGGTGTCCCATTTATTTATGAACTGCCGCGTTTCCTGGGTGAAATACTGATCGCTGAATTTATGACTGATATAATCCAACGCTTCTTCGGTGGGATGAATTTTATCGCGCTCATAAAAACGATAATCGCGCAGGTCATCCATCATGATTTCATAGGAGGGAAAATAGTCTACTGCTTCATATTGCTCCGAAAGTGTATGACACGCTAATCGAAGGGTTGCCTTGCTCACGCTATTCAACGCGAGTGTATCTTTCATGTGCCTCACCGGACTAACCGTAACGATCACCCGCAAGGAGGGATTGAACGACTTTAATGTGTCATATAAATTTTTAAATGAAGCAATTATTTCCTCAGTCTGTAAAAGACGTTTCCGGAATTGCCGTGAGGGCATTTTATGACAGTTGGCCACAAGGTGATTGTCGTTCTGCAGTTCATAAACCCAGGCGGTGCCATAAGTGATGATTAATACGCTGGTGTGTTTTAGAAATTGGGCTACCTGTTTCTGGCAGTTTTTTATGTTGAGTAAAAGGGAGGTTTTATCTGTGGCTGACCACTGCGAATGATAATCAAAATGATACCAGATGCCGTGACGTTCGGTAATCAATGATTCATCCAATTTCAATTCAACTGAATCGGTTAACGCACGGTGTATGGAAATTGGATTGTAAGTGGTGCCGAATGGATTCAGCATAAGAGGAAACTTAAAATCCTTCAGCCACTCACCAAACTGGTCGGCAAAACAGGATCCGGTGGTGAGAATAGCATCCTTCAGGCCAATAGGTTGAGTAGGCTCACAGTTAATTTCGGTACGGAATGTATTGGCTTTCATGTGCTCATATTTTTATCATACCAAATTCCAACAATGTGTGATTATCATTCGCTGGTGTCTGCGTTGAGGAGGACGATTTCATGGCGTTAAAATTTTCATACTATAATGGACATCCAACATTGATTGTGATAACTTTACACATGCTTACTAAAATATTCAGCCTCGTAAATATGAAGTGCATCTTTACGCTGAATTTTGATTGAAAGATAACAGGTTAGGTCGGGGCTTCGGTACTATTTCAATAGCTTTTTATGAATCAGAATATAATTCGTCTTCACCGGCTTGCTGGTAAAAAATCACGACTCATTGTCGGCCTCATGTCGGGCACTTCGTTGGATGGTTTGGATATTGCCTTGTGCCGTATTTCCGGCCAGGGAATGAACACCCACGTAGTATTGCGAAGGTTTCAAACCATTCCTTATAAACCGGCATTCCGTAAAAAAGTATTGGAAATATTTGCCAGGCGCACGATTGACTTTCAAACCTTATGTGAACTAAACGCCTCCAT
>JALOMN010000234.1 GCA_025455445.1 Cyclobacteriaceae bacterium | reverse complement strand
TGGAAATCCGCCTCTGCGATCGCCTATGGTTTGCGCCTGATTAATAAATGTTCGCACCCCTGAATATTTGCGAGCCTTCATTGTAACGTCATCAACAATTTGCTGCTGGGTGCGATCGCGGTCCTTTGGATCTTTAAGGATTACCCTCACAAAGCCAGAATTAACCCCGGAACCACCAAAGCCTGGAGCGGTTACGCTTACCATACCGGCACGTTCAGGCACTTCTTTACCAATAAAATCAGTAAGCTCCTGTACATATTTGTCCATGTATTCAAAGGTGGCCCCCTCCTGAGCTTGTGCTTGAAACCGGAATTCACTGCGGTCTTCCATGGGTGCAAGTTCAGAAGGCACCGTTGTGCCTAAATAAAAAATGAATAAAACTGAAAAACCAATAATGACTACTGCTAACCACCTGCGCTTCATAAATCCATTTAAAGATTTTGCATACGCTGAAGTAAGCGAATTAAAGAAAGGCGGGGTGAGTGTCAACGATACAAAAGCTGAAATTGCTACTGAACTGGCTACTACAAGTCCGAATTCACGAAATAATCTTCCTGTTAATCCTTGAAGGAAAATCACAGGCAAGAAAACTGCAACCACAGAAACCGTAGTTGAAATTACCGCAAAGTAAATTTCTGTGGACCCCTTCTTTGCAGCTTCATGGGGATCTTCTCCCTCCTCTACTTTTACATAAATATTTTCAAGCACCACAATGGCATCATCCACCACAAGACCAATAGCGAGAACAATTCCTAAAAGGGTAAGCACATTGATGGTGAAGCCAAGCAAGTACATAACGAAAAAGGCACCTATCAATGAGATCGGAATCGTTGCAACCGGAATAATTGTAGTGCGCCAATCACGCAAGAATAAAAAGATGATACCTAATACCAGGCAGAAGGCGATGATTATCGTTTCCTCTACCTCTAAAATAGAGGCCCTAATGTAGTCAGTTGAGTCAAAACTCATCTGGTAGCTAACATCCGGTGGAAGGTCGCGTTGTATCTGTGCCAGCTTAACCTGAAGACGCTCTGAGATGTCGATATTATTCGCACCTGGCTGTGCTACCACTGCAATGGCACACCCGGGAACTCCATCTCTTCGCAAAATAGTACGATCATTTTCAGGACCTAATTTTGCGTATCCCACATCGCTGAAGCGAACAATGTTATCACCATCTTCTTTTATGATAAGGTTATTAAAATCATCTTCTGTACTCAAACGCCCCATTGTTCGAACAGTGAGTTCAGTGTTTTGTCCTTCTACACGTCCAGAGGGAAGTTCCACATTTTCGCGGTTTACAGCTTGAAGCACATCAGAAGGTGCTAACTTGAGGGAGGCAAGCTTGCTGGGATCCATCCACAAACGCATGGAGTATCTTCGTTGCCCCCAAATACCAACAGAACTTACTCCTGGTATAGTTTGTATTCTTTCCTTAAAATACAATTCGGCAATTCTTGAAATTTCAAGTAAGTCTCTTTTATCACTGGTAAGTGTCAAGAAAATAATCGGACTTGAGTCTGCATCTGCTTTTTCAACTCGCGGAGGATCTACATCGGGTGGGAGTCTGTTCAGTGCACCGGAAACTTTGTCACGCACGTCATTCGCTGCTGTTTCAAGGTCTACCCCCAATTCAAATTCTACAGTAATGTTGCTTCTTCCTTCACGGCTTACAGATGTAATTGTGCGCACACCGGGCACACCATTTACTGCTTCTTCTAATGGTTCTGTAATTTGTGATTCGATAACATCTGAGTTAGCGCCCACGTATGAAGTTGATACTGTTACTACCGGGGGATCAACACTTGGGAATTCACGAACTCCTAAAAACGAGAATCCTATTACTCCAAAAAGAATAATAACCAAAGACATTACAATGGCCAGAACAGGTCTGTTAATACTGGTAATTGATAAACTTGCCATAGCGCTATATTTTAGTCTTTTTCTCCCCTTCTTTAATTCAATTTCGCAATCTGTACATCCATACCAGGGCGAAGCTGCAGAATGCCCGTGGTGAGTAAGGTGTCATTTGCTTTCAATCCTGATAAAACTTCGAGGGCATTTGCCGTGCGAATTCCTGTTTCAATAAAAATCTCTTTTGCTTTTCCCTTATCCAGGATGTATACTTTTTTTCCGGCTTGTTCAGGAATCACCGCTTCGGTGGGCACAAGAATAGCGTTACTCATCGATTCGAGAATCAATTCCACCTTAATGAACTGGCCCGGCAACAAAACGCCACTTCGATTATCGGCAAGCGCTCTGATTTTTAATGTACGTGTATCCGGATCAATTCGCGGTTCAATTGCATATACTGCGCCTTCGTATGTTTTTAAATCACTTTCAATTGTGAACCTGATTTTCTTTCCCGGAGTGATTTGGGTACTGTATCTGCCCGGCACGGCAAATTCAATTTTTGCAGGTGAGATATTATAAAGCGTGGCAATTACAGTACTTGGTGAGATGTATGCCCCCTCACTTACAAAACGCAATCCAATAACTCCGTCAAAAGGGGCTCTGATTCTGGTTTTATTAAGCTGTGTTTCCAATAAGCGAATGTCAGCTTCCGTGGTATTTAACCGGTTTAATGCATTATCATATTCTTCCTGGCTGATAGCATCCTTTTCTAAAAGCTTGCGCTGACGAAACTCATTATCTTCGTTCAACTTGCGATTGTAGCGTTGCTTTTCCAATTGAGCTTCAATTTCATCGGCATTTGTTTCAAAAAGCAAATCACCTTTCCGTACCCATTTGCCTTCGCGAAAATAGATGGACGTTATTTTTCCGGATACCTCACTCTTTAGTTCGAGCGATTCATTCGGGAGCACTGAGCCTGTCACATTTAGTTTATTATCCAGTTGAGAGGGTTTCAGGATAATTGCATCTACCGATAATTTACCTCCTCGTGCCGCTCCTCCTTGTGGTGCTCCTGCAGGGGCTGCCTCCTCACTCTTTTTAAATAAATTCAGTTTTGGTAAGGCTAGAAGAAATATTACAACCGCAACAATGGCAACGGTAATCAGAGTCTTTTTCATCGATAGTTTCTGTGTAAGTAGATGGAATTGGAAAACGTTTTTTTATTAGAATGAGTTGAACCGTTCATGTAATTTCAAAACCTGAGGTATAATCAACTCCTTTTCATCATTTTTAATTACATAATTCGCCTTTACTAGTTTTTCTTCGTCAGAAAGTTGATTGGAAATAATTTTCTCAATGTCCTCTCTGGTTCTATGGTTATCACGTGCCAGCACTCTCTGTATGCGCATTTCAATCGGAGCTGTTACGACAATTAGCTCATCCAGTGTTTTATAAGAACCTGATTCAAATAATAAGGCAGCTTCCTTTATCAAATACTTATGCGTTGCATGCATGGTCACCCAATGTTCATAATCTATAGCCACCTGCGGATGAACCAGTTCATTTAAACGCTTTAGTTTATCCGGATCTCCGAAAACGTTAGCGCTTAAGTACTCCCGGTTAATATCACCATTTGTATGGTATGACAATGATCCGAATTCTTTTTTGATCTTATCGATCAGTATTCCGTCAGTGGTCATTAATTTTTTCGCTCGGCTGTCTGCATCATACACGGGCGCGCCCAATACCTGAAATATCTGGCAAACCAGGCTCTTGCCCGATCCGATACCTCCTGTAACACCAATTTGCTTGAAGGGTTTCAATGTAGACAGTGTTTATAATACTTGATTAATGAAAATTAAATCCCTGACGTGTCTTAGACATAACCAATGCCGCTATTATTCCCAGCATTGGCAAAGAAATCATACTTACTAAAATTTTAGTACAATTGAATCAATTGAATGTATACGTGCATATCCAGGTAACCCTGTTACCATAGGCTTTAGTTCGTTTGATCCTTTCAACAATTTGCTCAAGTCAACAATTGCTTCGTATGCCTGCATGCGGGCCTTAAACTCTTCTGCTCTTTCGGCCGGAACAAACCATGAGGAGCTTATCGTTTCCGGATAAGTGGGCTTATAGCCAGCGGGTGCGTTGACTGGCTTAACACTTAGTTTTATTTCTACTAAAGCAACCGGCACAACTTCAAATTGCACATTCACCAACGGAGGATTTCTTTTTATAAACTCATTTCCTGTTAACATAACCTCTACATCATCACTGTAAGATTTATGAAGGTCTTTTGCCGGTATATTGATTTGAATGGTATCCGGTATTTTTTTTAGCATACCATTAGGTCCTTCAAGTTCAACTCTATCAGGTGTAATTTTAATAGGGGAAGATATTCCAAATCCTTTCCTGAATGAAATCGATGCCTCATTCACACTTAAATAATAATCTTGTTTGTGAAGCATGTCCAGATGGACATTCAACGTATCGGTAATAATATAATTGATCTGAAGTCCGCCCAACTGGCCAGCAAGTATGGGAGTGAGTGTGCTGGCAATAATTTTCTTTTGTTCAATTGGTCGCTCAAGTGCCACAAGCAATTCGGGTAGCCTTAAACCTATACTTTTCCGAAACAACTCCCACCCTAATCCGCTTACGTTTATTCTTATGCGGGTTGGCAGTGGAGAATCTGCTACATAGCGATCTTTATCATATCCAAATCTGAGCGGAAATTCTAAATCGGCAGAGTATGTTTTGTTGAATGCATTAAACAACCAGAAAACTCCTGCTGCGATAACACACAAGAGCATTGCCTTCCAGTTTGTCCGGTTAAATTGAAAAAGATTTTTTATTACCCGAACGAAGTTCATA
>JALOMN010000233.1 GCA_025455445.1 Cyclobacteriaceae bacterium | reverse complement strand
CATGTATGGGATCATATTTTTCGAGCGGAGCGAAAAAGGAGTGTGTTTGATGGGTCAACTCATGCGAGTTGGTATTGATGGTTACACGTTCCGGATACACTCCATGAAATACAATTTTTATTGTTTTGAAATCGATTTGATAATCTCCTGTTTCTTCGGTTACCAAAACCTTATTATCCTGCGCCAGATATTTAATGGTGCGAGTTGTGCAGGCACCTTGTTGATACTGGAAAGTAGATCCGTCATCGGTATAATAAAGAAAATCACTCGATTCATTTCCATGATAGATGTGCAGTATAAATTCTTCCTGCTTTACGCCTGTATGGCTTGCAGCATGTTGCATCGGAATCACGCTGCCGGCTTTTATGAATACGGGCAATTTGTGGATAGGACACTCTACAATCATTTCAGAATTACCCTGAAATAATTTTCCGGTGTATACATCGTACCAATCTCCGGAAGGAAGAAATACTTTCAATAATTCTTTGGTGCTTTCTGCCGGTGCAACCAAAATGGAAGGACCTAGTAAAAACTGATTGTGATATTCATACACTCGGGCATCATGTGTTTGATAAATAGCCAGTGAACGTTGCACAGGCATACCCGTTTTTGAGGCATCATAAAAAAGTGAATAAATGTAGGGCAGAAGTTGATATCTGAATTTGATATAGTTTCTACAGATTTGTTCTACTTCTTCACCGTATGTCCAGGGCTCGCTGTCGCGTGTATTAATCATGCTGTGCCCTCGAAAGAACGGAGAAAAAGATGCGATAGACATCCAGCGGGCATAGAGTTTTGTATTGGATTCACCTACAAAGCCTCCGGCATCATATCCGGCAAACGCAACTCCTGTAAGGCCCATGCTGTTTACCATGCGCACGCCCAATAACATGTGTTCATCATAGGCTACATTGTCTCCGGTCCAGACAGCAGAGTAGCGTTGCACACCAGAAAACCCGGAGCGGGTTAAATTAAAAGGCCTCTTACCGTTCAGTAAATTTTTTGTTCCTTCATAGGTGCTGCGTGCCATCTGAAATCCATACACATTGCGTCCTCTTCGGGCTGTAGTTTTATTTCCCTCAAAATCAAATTCAATATTATCCGGCAACGCATTGCCCCACGTAGCAATTTCATTCATGTCATTCCAGAATCCTTCAATGCCTAGTGCTACGTAGTCTTTGAATTTAGATTCCCACCATGATCGTACTTTCGGATTGGTAAAATCAGGGAAGTGACACCAGCCTGGCCAAACTTGTCCCTGATAAATTTCTCCATCAGGATATTTTATGAATACATCTTTTTTCACACCATCCTCATACGGCTCATATCCGGGTTCAACCTTAATGCCCGGGTCGCACATCACGATGGTATGAAAGCCCTGGTCTTTTAATGTTTGAATTAATTTTTTTGGATCGGTAAAGTGCTTTTTATCCCAGGTAAATATTTTATACTTCTCCATGTAATGGATGTCAAACACAATCGCATCTGCAGGAATATCTTTTGTGCGAAACGTTTGTGCCAGCAGGTACACTTCATTATCGGGGTAATAGCTATATCTGCATTGCTGGTATCCGATACTCCATAAAGGAGGAAGTTCCATGCGGCCTGTTAGCAGCGTGTAATGTGTAATGATTTCGCTTACTGAATTTCCAGCGAAGAAATAATAATTCATTTCACCGGCATCTGCGGAAAAACTGGAGAAGCGGTGATTGGATGCTCCAAAATTGAAAAATGATTTATGTGTATTATCAAGGTAAATTCCATACACAGATTCATTGTGAATGCCCATGTAAAATGGCATTGAACTATATAGTGGGTCGGTTCCTTTGTTATACGCATAGGCATCTGTATTCCAATTAAGGTAGGCAGAACCTTTGCGATTCAGGGGGCCGGTTTTTTCACCGAGTCCGATGAAGCGTTCTTCGTGTTGTAATTTTTTATAGGAAGTAACTTGCTCGCCAATCCAGGCTACACCTAATGAATCATCTTCGTTCAGCGTTTTTCCATTTAAATCCTGGAAACAGATTCTTACCGGGTTTTTAGTGATGATAATTTTGCAGGAAGCAGTATTTATGATGATCTGTGTTTCATGATGCTGAAGATCAAATGAAACGTTATCAGGTTTGGCCACCACGGCATAAGAGAAATCTTCAAACTCTTTTTCCAGCGTAGCGCTGACCCGGATGATGTTATCGTTGTAAATTAAAATGCGGCATTTGCCGAACGTAGTCTGCAGGATAATACCAGAAGCAATTTCTTCCATGGAAAGAAAGTTGCCTAAACTTTGATTGATGCCAGGTGAAATAGAAGAACCCATTGAATGTGCGTGGTTTAAACATTCAAGTAAGTTGAATTATGGGAACTTAACCTAACAAACTGAGTTCAAAAAATCAGCAAACGATTGCGCTACTATTTCTTTCTGGCTTGCTTCTTAAGTGAAGAGTCTCTGATAATAAGTCGTGTTTTTAACACTTTTGTTTCTGGTTGCGGGTCAACCAAATCCTTATCACGCATTTCAATCTGGCGAATCAACAAGCGTGCAGCCTCCTGACCCATTTCAAAACCAGGCTGATCAACCGTGGTAAGAGAAGGCTCCATTAGTTCGCCAAAAAACCAGTTACTAAAACCAACTATGGCTACATCCTGGGGTATTTTAAGCCCTTTTTCCTTGATTGCCATCATAGCACCCATCGCCATTGGGTCATTATTAGCGAAAATTGCATCGGGTGGGTTGGCCATGGAAAGCAGCTTTTTGGTTGCTTTTTTACCTTCCTCAAAAGTGCCTGATTGACACGTAATGATGATTTCATCCACTAAAGGAATTTTATGTTCCTTTAATGCATCTGTATAGCCCTTTAATCTGTCCACACTAATCATCAGGTTGGGGGCACCGTTTAGGTGTGCTATTCGCTTACATCCCTGTTCAATCAAGTGGTTTACTGCTTCTTTCGAGCCTGCGTAATCATCTACAATCACTTTGCTTGAGGTGGGGCTATCATACATTCTATCATAAAATACAATAGGTACACCCTTGGATATGATCGACTCAATATGGTCAAAATTGGTAGTTTCCCTCGAAACAGAAAGCAACATGCCATCCACACGACTGTTGAAAAGAGCTTTCATATCCGTCATCTCACGTTGGTAAGACTCGTTGGACTGCGCCAGAATCACATTGTAGCCGGCCGTATACGCTACGTCTTCAATACCACTGATTACGGTAGAAAAGAAGAAGTGTACAATTTCAGGTATGATTACTCCGATTGTATTGGTTTTCTTTTGTCTTAAGTTAAGCGCAACAATATTAGGTTGATAATTAAGCTTCTCGGCCAATTCATTTACAGCCTTCTTGGTTTGCACACTTATGTCTGGATGATCTTTTAATGCTCTTGAAACTGTAGAGGGGGAAATGCCTAATTCGCGGGCGATATCCTTGATGGTAATCTGATTGAATCTCATAATTCAGAAGAGAGTTAATTAATTTTTTATAAATTCCGCAAACGGTTGCGAAGTCGTTTCCATTAAAATTATTGCGATAATGTGAAGAAGATTCCTTGTCATCTGATAATAATGAGGTATAATTGAAGTCGAAATCTTATTTTTTAATTCACGCAATTAACAAATTAGATCTCGAAAAAACTCTTAAAACAATAATTAAAACCCAATCAAATGAAAGGAAGATTTTACTCTTTTTCAGTGATCCTGTCCGCATTTGCCCTGGTGTTGTTGCAAGCATGTGACAACGGACAGGCAGATGTTGTGATTTTTGACTCGCCCCCGGCAATTGAGGTGGTAAAACCCGTCAATTTTACCTCACCCAACTTCAAGCTTAAGCTTAAATTTTATGATGGAGCGGACCCGAGCCTTTCCAGTTCACCACTTGCTTCTGCTACTTACAAGATTACTACCATGGCAGATGTTACATTGAAAGAAGGTAACTTAGTAGTAAGCGGAGTTTTCACTGAAATTGAAGAGACTATCAGTGGTATTGCAAAAGGTAAGTATAAGCTGAAAGTTTCGGCAACAGATACCAATGGCAATAACATTCAAAATGAAAGTACATTTGAAATCCTTGAATCGGTTGGTATTATTGGTGATGCTGCGGCAGGATGGGATGCAGACGTAGATCTTCAAGTAAGTACATCAGCACCAGATGTTTATGTTTTAACATCATTCATTCTAAAGACTGGAGAAGTTAAATTCAGATCGAACAATGCATGGGATCCGGATGCAACTTCATCAAATCCAAATTGGGGAAAACC
>JALOMN010000232.1 GCA_025455445.1 Cyclobacteriaceae bacterium | reverse complement strand
ATCGATTGGCAGGCAGAGAAAAGGGGTGAAGTAAAACAAGATGATGAATTAGGAAGAGGAAGTTTGTTTGCGACAGGTTTAATTGCCGGTGGTGCATTGGCGGGTGTGATTGTAGCCTTACTTTCAGTGAATGATAAAATTTTTGAAGGCTTGAAATCAGTTAGTGCAGAACATGCCTTAGCAAATGTTTTAGGTCATCAGGGTTACAATTTGTTAGGAGTCGCGTGTTTTGCTGCGATGGGTTACATGCTGTATAAGTTAGGAACCAAGAAGGATTAAAGAAGTAGAAGTCTTCTTTAGCGTTTAAAAACAATTAAGCCTGACTAAAATTATTATTAAATTTTAGTCAGGCTTTCTTATTACTGTAATTACGATTTGGCGCTACCCAGTAAATCGTGCGCACCTAAATCAATAATCTGCTTGAGCGCGTTCATTGCTTTTTTCTCTGCTTCATGTACTTTTCCGTCCGCATTTACGATGTCATACATATCCGTGTAAATCTTATACCGTTGTGCAAACGTAACATGATTGAAATTTCTAAATGATAAAAGGATAAATTCATCAAGGTTTGATTTGTCGAATTTTTTATAATCAATCTCGGCATCATCAAACTTCTTTTTAGGATTTCCTTCTTGTGGAAAGAGCTTGGAAATCGTTTCAATAATCACGTGTTCTTCAGCCGGATGAAGCAGACCATCTGCATACGCTACATGTATGCATAAGAACAAAACGAAATCACCGAAGGTGTCATGAAATTTCATAACCAGTATTTATGGTGTTAAAAATAATGAAAAAAGGCTTTGTAATCATACAAAGCCTTTTTTTAAAAAAGTAATGATGAACAGATTACATCATTCCGCCCATACCGCCTCCGGGAGGCATAGCAGGAGCTTCTTTGTCTTCAGGAATTTCAGACACCACTGCTTCGGTAGTTAATAACAGACCGGCAATTGATGCTGCATTTTCCAAAGCCAAACGAGCTACTTTAGTAGGGTCAATGATACCCGCTGCGAAGAAATCTTCGAACTTGTTATCACGGGCATTGTAACCGTAGTCTTTCTTTCCTTCACGCACTTTATTTACGATAACAGAACCTTCCTGACCAGCATTTTCAGCGATGGTTCTTAGCGGAGATTCAAGTGCAAGACGAATAATATTTACACCGGTTGATTGATCTTCATTATCTGTTACAACAGTTTTTAAAGCTTCAATAGCACGGATATAAGCAACACCACCACCAGGGATGATACCTTCCTGCACGGCAGCGCGTGTAGCATGTAATGCATCGTCTACGCGGTCTTTCTTCTCTTTCATTTCTACTTCGGTAGCTGCACCAATGTATAAGATGGCAACACCACCGGATAATTTAGCGAGACGTTCCTGAAGTTTTTCTTTATCGTAGTCAGAAGTAGTTACATCAATCTGAGCTTTGATTTGGCTAACGCGTGCCTGAATATCATTCTTCTTGCCTGCACCATTTACAATCGTGGTGTTATCTTTATCGATAGTCACTTTTTCGGCACGGCCAAGATATTCCAGTTTAGCATCTTCAAGCTTCATTCCGGTTTCTTCAGAGATTACACGGCCACCTGTTAAGATAGCGATATCTTCAAGCATGGCTTTTCTGCGGTCACCAAAACCAGGAGCTTTTACTGCAGCAACGCGTAAAGCACCACGTATTTTATTTACTACGAGCGTAGCAAGAGCTTCGCCTTCAACTTCTTCAGAAATGATAACCAATGGTTTTCCGGTTTGTGCAGTAGCTTCTAACACAGGAAGAAGTTCCTTCATGGAAGAAATCTTCTTGTCATAGATTAAGATGTAAGGATGATCTAGCTCAGCTTCCATCTTCTCAGTGTTAGTTACAAAATAAGGAGAAAGATAACCGCGGTCGAACTGCATACCTTCTACAGTCTTCACTTCAGTTTCAGTTCCTTTTGCTTCTTCTACAGTGATCACGCCATCTTTACCAACTTTATCCATTGCATTGGCGATCATTTTACCAATTTCGTTATCGTTGTTGGCAGAAATAGTTGCAACCTGCGCAATTTCCTGTGAGCCTTTTATGTTTTTAGATTGCTTGTGCAGGTTCTGAACAACCGCATCTACAGCTTTGTCGATACCGCGTTTCAAATCCATCGGATTAGCACCAGCAGCCACATTCTTAATACCATGGGCATAAATTGATTGTGCCAATACAGTAGCAGTTGTAGTTCCATCACCTGCAGCATCTGCAGTTTTAGAAGCAACTTCTTTTACCAATTGTGCACCCATATTTTCAATAGGGTCTTTCAAATCGATTTCCTTTGCTACTGACACACCGTCTTTCGTAACGGTAGGTGCACCAAATTTCTTATCAAGAATTACGTTACGACCCTTAGGTCCTAAAGTAACTTTTACAGCATCTGCTAATTTATCCACGCCTCTTTTAATTCTGTCGCGGGCGCTCGTATCAAATGTTATTTCCTTAGCCATTGTATGTAGTATTTAAAATTGTTGTGAATTAAATTATATGATTCCGAAGATGTCAGAGTTGCGCATGATCAAATACTCTTTGCCATCGATGTTGATTTCAGTGCCAGAATATTTTCCGTAAAGAACCTGGTCACCAACTTTTACGGTAACGGGCTTATCTTTCAAGCCTTCACCTACCGCAATCACTTTGCCTTTTTGGGGTTTTTCTTTGGCTGTATCCGGAATGATAAGTCCGGAAGCTGTTTTTTGTTCTGCTGGGGCTGCTTCAACGAGCACCCGGTCTTCGTTTGGTTTGAAATTGATTTTTGCCATATGGAAATTTAAATTATTAGTTAAACATTCAGTCACTTATGACTGCCGCCTCCCATCCTCGATTTCTATGCCATTCGGCTTTTTTGATGGTTTTTGACAGATTTTCCTGTTTTAAGAGCCGCAAAGATGGAGAATTTTGTCAGTGTTGACACATAGTGCCGTAACAAAATGGCAGTTTGGCAGTGAATGACTTTTTTTTGTATCATTAACAGTCAATTTTAAGAATAGTAGCGTATGAATAAATTGAAAGACAATTGGCTTACGGATGGCCTCATTGATTATGAATTCAAAAAGTATCAATTGCTGGCTTATTTTAAACAGGTAAAGGAATCCTTTCAACGAATTGAGCTATATCCCTATCTCTCTGATCTTGTTTTTCATTATCGAAATCTGCTCTTGATAAAGGAGAATAAATCACTTATCAGTGAGTCATTCCCCAAAGAACTTTCACCCGAAAGTTTGCTTAACATGGAAATCAACTATCGTAAAATAATTGCCGATGATGCCGTGATGCAGGAAATCGAATCGATTATGTTATATGCTCTTCCAAAGTTTAAAGATTCATTGGAGGAAGGGTCATACATCTATGAATTGGTTGAATCTAAGTGTGAAATTACCCCTGTAGGACTAACCTCATTATACGCCAATGAGGGTTATCTTTTTGTAACTCAACCACCAGAAAGCGAAATAAATATCTATCGCTATCAGGCAACCATTTTTACCCAGAGCAGTGAATCTTTCAGGGGAATAAATACAGAGTTTCTGCTTACAGCAGAACGCACGTTGAGCAATACCTATGAAAATCTAAAACTCAATCTGATAAAGCAGTATACGCAATTACCTAACCCTGCAGTATATCTCGTTCTTTCAAAAGTGAAAGTGCCCTATACTCAAACATTAATGCCGGTAGCAAAGCGTTTGCTTGTGAAGCAGATTTCGAAAGCTGCATAAAAAAAGCTCCGGAAATACGGGGCTTTTTTTCAATGATATTGACAAATATTAATTCTCTGCAGGTGTAGGGAGTTGTTCGGTTTTCTTTAAATCGATACCACCGCCTTGTTCTTTGGCTTTTTCAAGTATTTCATCTTGTGTTGCAACTTGCGGTGTAGCAAAATTTGTTGCCAGTGAAAACACCATAATTGCAATGGCAAATCCCCAGGTAAGGCGCTCTAATAAATCGCCAGTTTTTTTTACGCCAATCAGGTTGCTGGCTCCGGATCCTCCAAATTGAGAAGAGAGACCACCACCTTTTGAATTTTGAGCTAATACCACCAAAACCAGTAAAACTGAACTGAAAATGGCCAGACTTATGAATAAAATGTACATATTATTTTTTGAGTTCTTCGATTTGAGCCGCAAAGTAAGCCTTTTTTTGTGGAAACTTCCAAATTAACTTCTTGAGTATATCTATGGCTTTTTCCTTTTTACCCTGTTTAATGAGGATATGCGCCAGTGTCTCTGAAATGATATTCTCGTTATAACC
>JALOMN010000231.1 GCA_025455445.1 Cyclobacteriaceae bacterium | reverse complement strand
TGCATAATGCCCGTCAATATTAAATTTATCATGAGCAAGCTGTGGAAGAATGGAACGCTCTATGCCCACCATGCCACCCACAAATGCATTGACTATAATTAATAAAGTAAACTGTCTCCAGTTTTCACGTAACCCTTGCTTCATTGAGTTATATAATGGTTAACGCTTAATTATAGTTCCACCTACCTAAATGGTTCCTTAAAACAAAAGTTCCTTCGCGAGAATATATACACCCATTACCAATACAAACCATCCGAATATCGGCTTGAGTTTTTCATTCGGTATAAAGCGGGTGAGATAGCTGCCGATCAGAATTCCTACCATGGCGAAGCCAGAGAATAACAACATAAAATTATAATCGATGGAGAGGTTGGTACCAAGGTCGCCTGTAAAACCGATCAATGATTTAAGAGCAATTATTAATAATGAAGTGCCAACTGCTTGCTTCATCGGCAAGCCAGCCAGCAACACCAGGGCGGGTATAATAAGAAATCCACCACCTGCACCAACCAAACCTGTGATGCCCCCTACCACAATTCCTTCTGCAAATATCAATGGATAATTATGAGTAACAGTCTCCTTGCTTTCTTTGAGTTTTTTGGGTTTGCGTATCATGGAATAAGACGCCAACAACATAAGCACAGCAAAAAGTATGAGCACTCCAAGTGATTTTGTCACTTCAAATGAGCCCACCATGAATAATGAATCCGGAATGATGGGCATTACAAACTTTCTTACCGAATAAACCGCAGCAATAGAAGGTATACCAAATATGATTGCTGTTTTTAAATTTACATTGCCCTTTCTGAAATGACTTACAGAACCTATCGCACTGGTTAAGCCCACTACAAAAAGCGAATAGGTAGTAGACAAAACCGGATCAACATCAAATAAGTAAACTAAAATCGGAACAGTTAATATTGAACCACCGCCCCCAATCAATCCTAAAGACAAACCCATTAATATCGAAGCCAGATAACCAATAATCTCCATGTAAATAAAATTTCGTGCAAAAGTATGGTTGAATCTTTCCGGGTTTCGTGACTTTCATCACACAATGCAAAACCATTTGCAAAATACTACCTTCGCACCCCGAACGAAACAATAAAAGCAAAAGCTATTCGTCTATCGGGTTACCGTACTACTCAATAACAATTCCTCACTTATGTCGAAACAAAAAGTTACTCTCAGCCAGGCATTTAAAACCTATATATGGCCACGTAAAAAATTAATTGGTATTGGCCTGATACTCATTGTAATCAGTCGCCTTTCGGGATTGGTATTGCCCGGTGCCACCAAATACATTATTGACGATGTAATAGCCAAGGGTGATTTATACATGCTTAAGATAGTGCTGATTGCGGTGGTAGCAGCCATTATGATTCAAGCTGTTACCTCCTACTTGCTTACCAAACTATTAAGTGTAGAAGCACAACATCTTATTTCAGTATTGCGGGCCAACGTGCAAAAACATTTGCTTCAGTTACCCACTCGCTTTTTTGATAATCAAAAATCAGGAGCGTTGGTTTCGCGTGTGATGACGGATGTAGAAGGTGTGCGAAACATTGTGGGTACTGGTCTGGTGCAACTGGTGGGCGGTGTGCTTACTGCGATTATCTCTCTGGCACTCATGATTCGTATTAGTCCGATGCTGACACTTTATGTATTATTGCCGGTAGCTATTTTTGGTTTCATATCCTTAAAGGCATTCGCCTATATTCGCCCGGTGTTTCGCGAGCGTGGTAAAATCAATGCCGAAGTTTCCGGCCGACTTACCGAAACACTTAATGGCGTGCGTGTTATCAAGGGTTTTAATGCCGAAGCGCAAGAGACAAAAATATTTGAAGAAGGTGTAGATAAACTCTTTCAGAATGTAAAGAAGAGTCTTACCACTACCAGCCTGGTAACCAGTGCAGCCACCTTTCTGTTGGGACTGGCCAGTGCCGGCATATTGGGTATTGGCGGATATATGATTATTCAAAACCAACTCACCTTTGGCGATTTCCTGTCGTTCACATTATTTCTTGGATTTATGATTGCACCCATTGTGCAGATGAGCAACATTGGCAGTCAACTAACAGAATCTTTTGCAGGATTAGATCGCACCCAGGAATTACTGAGTATGCCTATAGAAGATGATGGAACTATCCGCACCGTTAAAGTTAAAAACATTAAAGGCGACATCGAGTTTAACAATGTTTCATTCTCTTATGAAGAAGGTAAGCCCGTATTAAAAAATATAAATTTCAAAGCACCAGCCGGTTCCGTTACAGCACTGGTAGGAACATCCGGTTCAGGTAAAACTACTATCGCAGGGTTGGCAGCGTCATTTCTAAATCCTGAAAGCGGCACCATTACGCTGGATGGAGTTGATCTTTCTAAAATCTCTCTTACTAGTTATCGAAGTCATTTAGGTGTGGTGTTACAGGATGATTTTCTATTTGAAGGCACCATTCGTGAAAACATTTTATTTCCCAGACCCAATGCTACCGATGCAGAATTGCAACATGCAGTAAAAGCAGCATTTGTTAATGAGTTTACTGATCGTTTTGAACTGGGACTGGAAACCGTGATTGGCGAACGGGGCGTGAAGCTTTCTGGCGGACAGCGTCAACGTGTGGCCATTGCACGCGCCATTCTGGCCAACCCCAGAATTTTAATTTTAGACGAAGCCACCTCCAACCTCGATACGGAAAGTGAAACCTTCATTCAACAAAGTTTAAGTGCCCTCATGCAAGGTCGCACCACTTTCGTTATTGCACACCGTCTGAGCACAATACGCCAGGCAACTCAAATTCTGGTTGTTGAAAACGGGCAGATTCAGGAACGTGGCACCCATGAAGAGCTAATCGAAAAGAAAGGCAGGTATCATAATTTATATACCTATCAGGCCAGAATATAGTGGTTGGTTACTGTCGCGCGGTTATTCTCAAAAAATGACAATTTACACTCTAAATCAGACTTTTTGTCATTTAAAGTGATGGATATTTCATTTTTACAGCCATTATGTCTTAAAAATAAGCTCAAAATTCAGGAGGCATGATTTTCATTAATTGAAGGTGTAAGCATTTAAAAACATGTTTAACCTTAAAAAAATAATCATATGAGTATCATCCGTTATAACAGCAACGAGTTTATCCCAACCACATTCAGCAACCTGGTGGATCGCTTTTTTGCAGATTCACTTGCCCGCACCGGAGGAAGCACGTTTATTCCGAAAGTAGATGTAGTCGAAACTAAGGATGCCTTTGAAATTCATGTGGCAGCACCCGGCCTTAACAAAGAGGATTTTAAAATCGAGTTGAACGACAACTACCTGACGGTAAGTGGTGAGCGCAGGTTCAGAGAAGAAAAAGAAGAGAAAAACTTCCTGGCTATTGAAACACAATATGGTGCCTTCAGCCGCTCATTCACACTTCCGGAAAATGTTGACGCCTCTAAAATCAATGCGAAATATAACAATGGCATTTTAGAGCTCACGGTTCCTAAAGATGAAAAGAAAGCTCTCAAACAGACCATTAAAGTAAACTAAGTGAAGTAATAGGTTTAGGTAAGATTACCGTTTATGGTGATCTATAATGAACGCCCTTTGCAATGCAGAGGGCGTTTTTTTTATCAATTCATCGCAGTTTTTCAGGTTTCAGATATTTTTGAGACCTTTTCGCTTAGTTAAGTGTTAACTTACATTAAAGGATAATTATGAAGCGTTCCCTGTTAATTTTATTGGTAGCCTGCACAGCTTTTATTGGTGCCGTGGTTGGTTCGATAGTTACAATGAAATTTATTGACCTGGGGCCTACTTACAACTCCATCGAAGAAAGACAAAATCTCAAACTCGTAAATTATTCCCTTGACTCATCTTCACGCTCAGGGATCAGTTTCAACTTTGAGCCTGCTGCAAAAAAAGTTACTCCGGGTGTAGTGCATATCCGCACGGTATACGGTCTTGGTAAATTCAGCATGAATGCAATTGATAATTATCTCAATCCTCATGCACAATCTTCCGGCTCGGGAGTGATAATCAGTGATGATGGATATATCGTTACCAACTTTCATGTAATCGAAGAAGCCAGCTCCATCGAAGTAGTATTAAATAATAATCAAAGATTCTTCGCAAAAATTATAGGTACCGACCCCAGCACGGACCTGGCATTACTAAAAATTAAAGCAAGCAATTTACCATTTGTAAAATATGGTGACTCTGATCAGCTCACATTAGGTGAATGGGTGTTGGCCATCGGAAACCCTTTCGATCTCAATTCCACTGTTACCGCAGG